>JBFEYF010000170.1:0-4551 GCA_041562295.1 Sulfurimonadaceae bacterium | reverse complement strand
TTGGGTTTTAACAACCGTATAGTTGGCCAGCTTGAGCAGTTTCATAGAGGCTTCGGTAAAGGGTGACGCCATCATAGCCGTGTTGGCTGCGGGAGCGATCAGCTTTTCTCTCTCATAAGCGAGTGCCGTTTGGGTCAGCAGGTTGTCGGCGATACCGTTGGAAAGCTTGTTGATCGTATTGGCCGTAGCGGGTGCGATGACAAAAGCATCCGCCCATTTGCCGATGCCGATATGGTTGTGGTCAGAGTGCCAGTTTTCACTCTCTTCATTCAACACCGGATTCCCGGTCAGGGTCTCAAATGTCAAAGCCGAGACAAAACGCTGGGCTGCAGGTGTCATGATGACACGTACATGGGCTCCAGCTTTAGTGAGGTGCCGTACAAGCTCGATCGATTTATATACGGAGATACTGCCGCTGATACCGACCAATATCTTTTTGCCTGAAAGTAGATCCGATGGTATCATGAGGCTTCCTTACGACTCTTTCTTGCCGAAAAACTTGTAAAAGAAGTTCTTGACCAGTTTTTGCGGTGCACGGCTGAGAACCAGGTTGCCTGATTCGATCTTGCTACCGGTAACGGTCGTACCCGCTGCTATCATCACGTCATCTTCGATGATCACCGGAGCGACGATTTGTGAATCGGAACCGACAAAGACATTTTTGCCGATGACCGTCTTATATTTGTTTTTGCCGTCGTAGTTACAGGTGATTGTACCTGCTCCGATATTGCTCCCCTCACCGATAGAGGCATCGCCCAGATAGGAGAGGTGCCCGGCTTTGACACCTTTGAGTGTCGATTTTTTCACTTCGACGAAATTCCCGATATGGGTATCTTCAAGGTGTGATGCGGGGCGGATACGGCCCATCGGTCCGACATCGGAGTTTTTGATCACCGACTCTTCGATAACGGAGTGGGCTTTGATAAGAGTGTTTTCGATCAGTGTATCGCCTTTGATCGTCACACCGTTTTCAAGCTCACACTCACCGACAAAGGTGACACCCTCTTCGATATAGATCGTCTGGGGCAGATGCATCGTGACACCCTCTTGCATCCAGTAGTTACGGATACGGGTCTGCATAATCTCCTCGGCATGGGAGAGGTCCAGTTTGGAGTTGACCCCTTTAAACTGCTCTTCATCTACGACTAACGGAGTGATCCTTTTGGCGTCATCTTTGGCCATGGCGATCACATCCGTAAGGTAGTACTCTTTTTGGGCGTTGTCGTTGCTCAGTTTGGGGACATAAGTCGTCAGTACCTCTTTGGAGAAGAGGTAGACCCCGGCATTGACACTTTTGACAGCCAGTTCACTTTCTGTCGCATCTTTTTGTTCGACGATACGTTCGACGCCGTTTTCGCCGATGATGACACGGCCATAGCCGCTGGGGTTGTCCAGTTCGATGATCGACATAACGATATCGCCCTCTTTGTCAAGGAAACGTTCCATAGCTTCGACATCCATAAGCGGCATATCTCCGTTGAGTATCAATACCTTCTCATGTTTGGGTTCGATGCCCATAACAGCCCCGCCGGTTCCGGGAAAGTTCTCCGCATCCTGGCGCTTAAAAAAGAGACCTTCAAAATAACCCTCTAGCATCGACTCGACCGCATCGGCCTGATGATGGGTGACGACAGTGATATCATCACTGACAACCTGGGCAGCTTTGACAATATGATACAGCATCGGTTTGCCGGAGATCGGGTGAAGTACCTTGGCTAGGGAGCTTTTCATGCGGGTACCTTTACCCGCAGCCATGATGATGATGGAGATCTTTTGAGTGTTCATTAGTAGTTTACCGCTACTTTGTAGGTCGGATCGTCCTCTTCATAAGTACAGTAAGGACCCGCATCACGCAGCATCGCTTTACAGTCACGTGAAAGGTGGCGAAGTTTGAGGTTTCTGCCCGCTTCGGCATATTTTTTGGTGATCATGTCGATGGCTTCGACAGCTGATGAATCCATAACGCGGGTCTGCTTGAAGTCTATGACCACTTTCGGAGGATCCTGATCTACAGAGAAGCTCTCCATAAAACTGCGGATCGATCCGAAAAATAGAGGGCCTTCCAGTTCATAAACCTTGGTTCCGTCATGTTCGACCATGATCGATGCGGTAATACGCGCATGTTTCCAGGCAAAGACGAGGGCGGAGATGATGACACCGGAGATAACGGCAATAGCAAGGTCGAAGATGACGGTAATAACAGTTACCAAAATCAGAACAAAAGCGTCCTCTTTGGGCATCTTGGTGATACGCTTGACACTGGACCACTCAAAGGTACCGATACTGACCATAAACATGATCCCGATCAAAACACCGATCGGGATGATATTCAATAGATCCGTGACAAAGACGACCAGGGCCAAAAGTCCTACGGCCGCCACGATACCTGAAAGTCTTCCCAGACCCCCGGAAGTGTAGTTGATGATAGATTGTCCGATCATGGCACATCCTGGCATCGCACCGAAAAGTCCGCAGGCGATATTACCTGACCCTTGAGCGATACACTCTTTGTTGCCCGAACCGCGTGTACCGCTCATCTCATCAAGAACCGATAGGGTCAAGAGTGATTCGATCAGACCGACCAAAGCGATCAAAATGGCATAAGGAAGAACGGTAACGATAACACCCAGATCGATAATGGTATCCGGAATATGAAACTGCGGAAGTTGTCCCTGGTAGACAGCCAGATCCGGAAGGTTCTTAAACTGTTCTACCTGGTTGAGTGTACCGATAAGCAGCGCATCGACGTTAAAGAAGTAGACAACGGCAGTCAACAGTATGATCGCTACCAGTCCGGCCGGGATCGCTTTGGTGACTTTAGGAAGAAAATACATGATAGCCATGGTTGCAGCTACCAGGGCATAGATGACGTAGTCACCTGCTTGAAAAAACTTAAACTGTGCCGTCGCAATGACGATAGCCAGACCGTTGACAAAACCGAACATCGCAGGTTGGGGTACCAAACGGATAAACTTACCAAGTTTCAAAAGACCGATACCGATCTGGATCATACCGGCAAGGATGGCTGTAAGTGTAATGTACTGTAAGACACCGTAGGTAAGGGCATCTCCGGTGAGACCTTGGGCTTTTAGCTGAATATTGGCGATCATCGTTACCGAGACAAGTACAACGGCTACTGCACCCGTAGCCCCCGAGATCATACCGGGCTTTCCGCCGAACATTGCGGTAACCAGCCCCAGAATAAATGCTGCATACAGACCTACGATCGGGCTGAGCTCTGCGATAAATGAGAAGGCGATCGCCTCCGGGACCAATGCTACAGCAACGACCATCCCCGAGAGGATATCGTTTTTGGCATTACCTTTAAAGTAGTTGTTTAAGTTGATCATCATATTCCCGTCAATAAGAGTAGTAACGCGATTATACCGAAACGGTGCTTGCTTTTTTTTTAGAAAAGCCCATAATTCGAGATCGGTAAGGGTTAATTTAGATGGTTAGCGAATAATCCCGGTTCTTTCACGCGGCTGTTCATCTTTTAGCGTTTCGCTTACACCAGCAGACGCTGCATATTGAAGCGCTCTTTTAAAAGCTTCTCATGCGCTTTTTTTTCATCTTCAAGCTTGAGGATCTTGGCAATACTTGATAAGAGAACCTTGAGCTGATCAATATTGACAGGCTTGGTAATATAACCGCTTATACCGATATCCAGAGTCTTTTCAAGATATTTGTAATCACTGTGAGCCGAGGTGATGACGATGGGGGTATACGGGTCGTCACTGCGGATTTTACGTGCCATCTCGACGCCGTCCATCTGGGGCATCTGAATATCGGTAACGACAATATCGGGATGGTGATCGCTAAAGAGCCTATAACCCTCTTCACCGTCGCTTGCAACAAAAAGTTCGTCTACTAGCTCATGCAGAAGTTCACTGTAGACCTCTCTGACAGCGCGGTCATCCTCCACATATAACACAGAGAGCTCTTTTAAGATATAGGGATCACTCATCTTCTCGTACTCCTCACGTCCATCTTTGTAGATTTATCATAGGATAAAACTTTACAAATGTGACTTAATATATTTTGTTAGTCTCGGTAAACAAGATATAATCTCCATAAACTCTTAAGGTGCTTTTATTTGATGCGATTTCATCTTTTAGCTTTTCTCTCGTTGTTTGTGCCGGCACTGCATGCATTGACAGTGGATATCGATCTATTACAGGAGAGCTTTTATCAAAAGGTGATCTTGCCCAATGTCTATAAAGAGCGTTTTTACCGACTGATCGAAAAACGGTGTGAACACAATGAGCAAAGCTGCTTTGATAATGAACTCGACGGGCTGCGAAAAAGTGTGCGGTTAACACAAGGAAGCCGTCTGGCAAGGATGCTGGACCGAAGGCTCAAGCGTACGCAGATTACGACCCGGTACTGGAAAGCGGCCCGTAAACATCTACGAGACTATCAAAAATATCTTAAACGCACCCAGTTCGTGACCTTTGTGGACCTCTCACGTCAGATGCTTATGGTTTTGCTTTGGGACAGACGCCTTAAACAGTTTCATATCATCGGCAGTGATCTGATCTCAAGCGGTAA
>JBFEYF010000169.1:0-4563 GCA_041562295.1 Sulfurimonadaceae bacterium | reverse complement strand
GGACGCAGTCCGCATCTTGAAGATCAGGCCCAAGGTCCGATCCAGGCGGGTCCCGAGATGGCTGCGACCAAAGATCATGTCGTAAATACGGTTACATCGATGCCTGAGTATGTCGCTGCGTTTAAAAAGGCGTACGGAAAGAGTGTCAAAATCACTTTTGAAAAAGTGACAGACACGATCGCGACTTTCGAACGTACGTTGGTCACACCTTCACGTTTTGACGCTTTCTTAAACGGTAAGAAGAATGCTTTGAGCAAAGATGAGAAAAAAGGTCTGAACCTCTTTATCGACAAAGGGTGTGCGACCTGTCATACAGGAATCGGCATCGGCGGCTCCATGCAGGCATTTAATATCACCGGGACGTACAAATACAACGACGTAGGCGATTTCAAAGGGGATAAAAACGGTATGGTAAAAGTTCCGACACTGCGTAACATCACACAGACGGCACCCTATTTCCATAACGGTAAGGTATGGAGCCTGACAGAAGCGATCCAGGAGATGGGACGTATCCAACTGGGTGCAAAGATCTCTGATGATGAGGCCAAACTTATTGCGACATTCTTCAATGCACTTGAAGGAAAAAAGCCCCAAGTGATCTATCCAGAACTTCCTGCTTCAACGGCAACGACTCCGAAACCTCAATACAAATAGTCTAGGGCGCTTTACGCGCCGGGCTGACCCACCACTTTTTTTTACAGAAACTTCTAACGTGACTTGCTATATAATAGATATATACAGGAGTGATTATGAAGTTCCCAAAGGTCATAGATATCGCCTCCAAAGATGTCATAACCATTCAAAACGATCAAAGTCTTAACGATGCGGTAGAACTGATGGACCGTTACAATGTCCGGGATATTGTTGTCATCGAGGGAACTGCCCGGCGGTTTGGACTGATCACGGCGACGGACCTGATCCGTTTTAAAGTCGAGAGGGTAGATTTTACAGCGCCTATAGAAACGCTCAAAATCGATCATATCAGTACGATTTTGGCGGATGCTCCTGTTCTGGAGGCGCTGAAAGAGGTTCAGGACAGCTGTAACTGCCTCTGTGTCGTCGATAACTCAGAAAAACTGTGCGGTTTTGTCACCTATACCGATATCATCAGAAGTGTAGACCCCTCGGTGTTGATGCAAGAGCAGAAGATCAAAGATATCCTCTGGACGACGATCATCAAAACAAGTCAGGCAGATGCCCAGGCCTGCGATGTCTTGCATATGATGAGCAATCACTTTTATGACGCGGTTGTGATCTATGAAGGGGATGAAGCGGTCGGCATTATCACGACAAAAGATACGATCAAGCTGATCAAAAACGGATCGGATATGAAAAAGCCGATCCGTTTATATATGTCGGTCCCCATACGTACGATCGATGAGGATGCGACGATTCAGGATGCCTTGGAGTTTATCAAAAAAGAGCATTTCAAGCGGGTTATCGTATCCAATAAACGGGGTGAGATCATCGGTCAGATCTCGCAGCAGGAGCTGTTGACCAAGTTCTATAGCCGTTGGGCAGAGAGCCTCAAAGCCCATGACCAGCAGCTCGAAGAGGTCAATAAAATCCTGGAAGCCAGAGCTTCAAAGTTTGAAGAGATCGCACACCATGACCCGCTGACTGGGTTAGCCAACCGCAGCAGTTTTGAAGAGAAGATGCTGGATGAGTTCGAACGTATCGAGCGCTACGGTTCGGCACCTTTTTCACTTATCTTTTTCGATATCGATCATTTCAAAAGTATCAATGACCGTTACGGGCATCTCACGGGTGACAGGATTCTTGCCTCGACTGCCAAACTGTGTAAGTCGAAGTTGCGTATCAATGATATGCTCGCACGTTGGGGCGGTGAAGAGTTTGTCGCTATTTTACCGATGACAATGATAGAGGCGGCTTATGAGGTAGCCGAAAAGCTTAGAGCTGAGATCGCAGCATATCTATTTGAAGAGGTGGGACATATCAGCTGCAGCTTCGGAGTGTGTCAGTATCATGAGGGAGATACACCGCAGGATATGTTGCACCGGACGGATGAAGCGATGTATAAAGCGAAAAACTCCGGGCGTAACCGGGTGGTGATGCACCGTGCCGATTAGAGGGTGAGCAGAAAGAAAAAGGCGTAGACACAGAGCGTGAAAAAAAGCAGGTTCCACAGTAGGTCAAACAGAAGTGTGACATGCTTGCTTTTAGCATCTCTTTTTTTAAGATTGATCGGTTGCAGCAGCAGGTAAAAGTAGTAGATGACATTAAAAGAGCAGAGCAGCAATAGTGTCACGGTAAAGATATACGAACCGATATGGTTGTGAAAAAGTTTATCCAGCGTCGTTAAAAAGACAAGTGCAATCATCACCGAAAACATGCCGATGATCTGAAAATCCCTGTAACTCATGTAAAGAGCCTCATAGTCAGGTAAATCCCAAGCAACAGCGGTATAAGCCCCATGGAAAACCCCCGTACCAATTGGGCGGCTGAGTAAAAACCGCTGTGGATATAGTGCTTTTTCTTGACAAAAGAGCAGTAGATATAGACAGGAGCCGCACAAAAGCAGGAGGCGATAAAGATAAGAAGACCGATCTTATCCGACTCTTTTTCAAAGATAGCCATAAAGCCTATCGAGAGGAAGAAAAAAGCGGTGACATAAAAGCGGTTCTTTTTGCATCCCAACATCGATAACCTTTTTAGTTTTAATTAATGAGATTATATCATACTAAAAAATGTTATATTTGTAAACATCTTCGCATAAACGGCATAGCCGTCATGATGAAAAAGCCAAAAAAAGCGAGTCAAGGGCCTGTCGCGCATAGAGAATAAAAGTATCGGCACCGGGAATAAAGGCGAGTAACCCTGTGCCGATACCTCCCCATACGGTTAAAAGCGCGATGGTTACAATGGCTATGGGTGTCAATGTCCAGCGCATTCTGGGCATAGGGGTCTGTGCCTCATAAAAATAGAGGGTCGCAATGACTTTAAAATAGTAGTAGATGGAGACAAACGCCGCAAAAAGACCGACCCCAACCAGGATATAGTGGTGGGATGCGACACCCGAAGTGAAGATATAAAACTTTCCGATAAAGCCGATTGTGGAGGGAAAACCTGCCAGTGAGAGCATAAAAACGGTCATAGAAGCTGCTAAAACCGGATTGTAGCGTGCAAACCCTTTGAGTGATTCAAATGTCAGTTTATTATCGGGGTCGGTGGATATATAGCTTAAGATACCCAGTGATCCCACCGCACTTAAAAAGTATGCGATCAGGTAGAAGATGATAGCGGAACCGGCTATGAGCTCTTTGCCGTCAAAGGAGGCCAGGGCGATAAGGATATAGCCGCTGTGGACGATACTCGATGCGGCTAGCATCCTTTTGATCGAATCCTGTCTCAACGTTAAGAGGGAACCCCCGATCAGTGTCAAAAAAGCGATCATCTCGATAGCGGGCTGAAAGATATCCACAAAGTTGTGAAAGTCGACCAAAAAGATACGCAGTGCGATGGAAAAAATTGCGATTTTGAACGTCGCCGACATGTACATCATAACGGGCATGGAAGCCCCGTCGTAGACATCCAGTACCCAGCTGTGGAACAAAAAGGCCCCCAGTTTAAACAAGATCGTAATCATGATCATCGAACCGCCCAGTATCATCAGTCTGGACTCTTCCAGGGGGTGGTCTTTGATATAGGTGTAGATCGTATCCAGATGGGTCGAACCTGTCTGCAAATAGATAAAGAGTGCTCCAAGCAGAAAAAAGGTTCCGCTAAAAGAGCCGATGACAAGATATTTAAAAAGCGCTTCGACACTTTCGTCGCGTCTTTTTTGGATGCCTATGAGGATGTAGATAGACAACGAAGCCATCTCCAAAGCGATAAACGCGGTGATCAGCTCATTGGACATCGCTAAAAGCATCATCCCCAAAAGGGCAAAGAGTATAAGTGCAAAAAACTCATTGACAAAGGAGGGGTTTTGTGTCAAAAAACGGTTGCTGATAGCAAGCGTCAGTACGGTACCGGCTGTAAAAAGCAGGGAGAAGAGTGCCGAAAAGCTGTCACTGATGAGCATACCGTTAAAGAGCTCAGGGAATAGCAGCTGAGAATAGGAGTTATCGATAAGCGGGAGCTGAAAGAGCAGGGCGACTAGCAGAATTGAGAGCGTGATCTTGTTGAGATGCTTTGTCGGAAGCTGTTTAAACGCATTTAACAGCATCAATCCAAGCGCTCCCAAAGTGATGATGATAAGCGGCAGGGATAAAAAAAGAGAACTCATAGGTCACCTCTGAATGCAAGTAGGGAGAGATTGAAGGTATCTTGAAAAAGTGATAAAAAGGGATCGGGGTAGATACCCATAAGATAGATTAACAGTGCCAGCAGGCTCAGGCTCAGGCCGTCTTTGAGTGAAATCTCTGTAAGCCGGGCACTGTGGGAAGAGGTGGTTCCAAAAAGCATGCGCTGCATCATCCAGAGTACAAAGGTCATTGCGATGAGCAGTGTCGTAGCCGTGATAAAGCCGATGATGACATTCTCTTTAAAACTTCCGATGATAATAAGCAGTTCGGCAATAAAACCGCTGCTTGCCGGAAT
>JBFEYF010000168.1:0-4602 GCA_041562295.1 Sulfurimonadaceae bacterium | reverse complement strand
TATAAAAATGAGTTTTCCCAGGTGATACTCAACCTGGTAAGTAACGCTAAAGATGTGTTGGTATCCAAAGAGAAAAAAGATGCAAATATCAAACTTCACTCCTACAAAGAGGGAAGTGACATCAAAATAGAGGTTTCGGATAACGGCGGCGGTATACCTGAAGATGTCCTTGAACATATCTTTGAGCCCTATTTTACGACCAAAGAGGAGGGGCAGGGAACCGGTATCGGTCTTTATATGTCCAAGATGATTATCGAAGAGAATATGGGGGGCTCGCTGACCGTTAACAACGGCAAAGAGGGGGCTGTCTTTACGATAGCGCTTCCGCTCAAACAAGAGTCAGAAGCGGTAGAGAGTGCTGCAGGGTAACCCTGTCAGCTGTCATCATGCGGGTCTAGGTGGATATTGATAATCCAATTAAAGTTGTCGTCAAGCTCTTTAATGTTTGCATCTACGACATCGGAGATCTGATGCGCTTTAAGCAAAGAGATATCATGGTCAAAGACAAGGTGGACGTTGATAAAGATATCTTTACCGGAACGGCGGGTTTTCAGCCAGTGAAAACTGTTGACATCATCAGTGCTCTCGATCACATCCACGATCTTTGATACCATCTCAGGTTCCAGTGCGACATCCAAAAGCATCAGCATACCCTCTTTGATCAAGCCGACGGCGGCATAAATGATATACAGCGCGATCACGATACCGACAACGGCATCGATGATATACCAGTCCGTCATCGCGATAACACCCAAAGACAAAAGGATCCCCCCATTTGTCAATAGGTCGGTCTTATAGTGTAAGGCATCGGCTTTAATGACAAGTGAGTGGCTCTTTTTGGCAATATAGAGCAAAAAGAGTACAAGGAAAAGGGTGATCACGGTTGAGATCAACATAACGATGATCGACTCCAACAGATAACCGGGGCGGGAGTCAGAAAGGATTTTGTCAATAGAGAGATAGAAGATATACAGACCCGAGACGGTAATCAAAAACCCCTCTATGACTGCGGCAACCGCTTCCATCTTTCCCCGACCGAAATTAAACCGTTCATCGGCTTCTTTGTCGGCAGTTTGAAGTGCAAAATAGTTGAAAATGGATATGGCAATATCTAACAGAGAATCAATCGCTGAAGCTAAAATCGCAACGGATCCGCTGATAATACCGGCAAAAAGTTTGATAACAAGAAGTAGGAAAGCTACGGCACTGGCAATCAGTGCCGCTTTTTTTTCAATACGCAGCTTCGTTACCTCCAGGCGTCAAACGATTTTCCGACGTGGATACCGTATAGACTTGTGTCCATGTTTTGATTTACGCCGTCAACATTACCCGAAAAACCGATGCTGTGATAGGTCGCTTCGATACGCCAGTCATTGTCAGTATGAAAACCGATTCCCAGGCTCCACAGACCGCCAGTTAAAAGAACATCATTCGTATCGTTGGCGTCATAGGGAGTACCACGTGCAGCTCCACCGACACCGCCGAAGACTTCTACATTGTCAGAGAAGTGATATTTTAGGATAAACTGGGCGTGAAGGATGTTTCCCCCTATCGTACTGTCAGTCTCAACATGTGAAAAACCGACTTCACCACCGATATCCAGCTCCGGTGTTGCATCTGTATAGATGCGCCCGCCGAAACCTACACCACGTTGTGTCTTATCATAGTTGTTAGATGAACTGTAATCTACATCTGACAACTCCCAGCCAATATAAAAATCAATTCTTGCATCAGCAACACTGCCTAGTAGTAAAGCAGCTGTTGCAATGGATAGAAACTTTTTCATGAAAACTCCTTCGTGATTTTGCTATTATAGCATAAATGAAATTCTGCATATTATATCGGTAAGTTGTGAGAGTTGATTAAAAAAGGTTTTGGATTGAGTGATATAGAAGCGATTCGGCAAGAGCGTGAAAAGTGGATGGAGTGGAAAAATATTGCACCGTTAAGAGCACTATTAAATGAACTTCCTGAAGTTGAAGTGACGGCAAGCTTTGGTGATATAGTCACTATCGATGCCTCACTGACAGATGAGATGCGCCAGAAGTTTTACAGTGCTGCCTGGGAGATGCGCCCGTGGCGCAAGGGTCCTTTTGATCTGTTTGGGACCTTTATTGACAGTGAATGGCGCAGTAATATCAAATTTGATATCATTAAAGATGCTGTTGATCTTAAGGGCAAGGTCGTAGCCGATATCGGATGTAATAACGGCTACTATATGTTCCGAATGCTGCCTTACGGTCCCAAAGAGCTGGTCGGCTTTGACCCGTCCCCTTTATGTAAGACACAGTTTGAACTCTTTAACCGTTATATCAAGGCTCCCATTTCTTATGAACTGTTGGGGGTAGAACATTTCGGTGATTATGAAAAAAAGTTTGATGTAGCTTTTTGTTTAGGGGTCCTTTATCACAGAAGCGATCCGGTCGCGATGCTTAAATCGATCAAAAAAGGGTTGAAAAAAGATGGCGAATTGGTTCTGGACACTTTTATGATTGACGGAGATGCCGATATAGCATTAACACCTAAAGAGCGGTATGCCAAAATACCCAATATCTATTTCGTACCGACGGTGAGTGCACTGAGGAATTGGTGTGAGCGTGCAGGCTTTACTGATTTTGAAGTGATCACAACAACCGTGACTACGGATGATGAGCAACGGAAAACGGAGTGGATCCCTGGAGAAAGCCTGGGGTCATTCCTGGATCCTGATGATCCGACGTTGACTGTAGAAGGGTATCCCGCTCCTAAACGTGTCTATGCAAAGATGCGCCGAGAAGGATAAAAGATGGTCGAAGAACAGGAAGAGAAAAAAATTGAAGACATTGTCGAACAGTTTACTCCCAAGGAGACACGGGCAAAGCCCAATGTCGAACCGCCGATACGCCATGATGAACTGATTGAAGTCGATGTCCGTCTAAAAACCTGCCTGGACCTGGACCCGCTTCAGGTCGGGCATCTTGAGGTTCTAAAAGATAACCGTTGTAAAATCTCCCTGGTGACAACCAAAAGTATGCAGGCTGATCATGAACATATGGTCCATTCGGGTTACATCGCTGCGGCTGCAGAGTATGCGGCATTGGCCGCTATCAATGAACCCAACGGTATGATATTTAGTGTCTCTTCCCACTACTTGGCCTGTGCCCGTGTGGGTGATGAGATAACTATCGATGCCCATGTCAGACATATCGATACACGAAAACGGGATGTGGATGTGGTCGCAAAGATCAATTCGATCAAGATTTATGATGCGCGTATCGTTGTCGTTATACCGGAGTATCACCCCCTTAAAATCAGGCTGATGGATGTCGCAGGTGTTAAAGAGTAAGGTGCGAAACGACTTTGAACATGAGGAACAGGTCGTTTTTATGCAGTGGTGCAGCCTCCAAGAGAAAAGATATCCTGAATTGCAGTTGATGTTTGCCATTCCCAACGGGGGACAGCGCAGTGCTACGACCGCAGCCAAACTGAAAAAAGAGGGTGTCAAAGCGGGTATACCGGATCTGCATCTACCTGTTGCAAAGGGTACGTATAACTCCCTTTTTATCGAGATGAAGGTCGGTAAAAACCGTCCGACCAAGCATCAGGAGACGATGATGCAGCTTTTAGAAGATGCCGGGAACCGCTGTGTCGTCTGTTACGGGGCCAAGGAGGCAATTCAGGAGACCCTTAACTACCTTCGGTTATAGTACGCTAAAAAAGCTTACAATGATTCTTGCCAACTTTTCATCCTGGAAACCTACCTATATCATCATAACACTGATACTTTTTACCCTCTTTTTTGCAACATTGATGCCTCGGACCCAAGAGGATAAAAACAGGGCACTTCTTAAAGCCGTCCTGGAAAATAATGTGACCAAGGCGCACCATGAACTGGCTGACGGTGCCCAGAAAGAGGCCTTGCTTCCTGCCGGATTTCCGCTTATTTCTCTGGCTATAGAAAAAGAGAATGTCGAGATGGCCAAACTGTTGATGTTAGAGCCCAAAGCGCTTGTCGCAACCTATAAAGGGTATAAGATCATGGAACATGTAATTGAAAAAAAGAATGCAAAGATGCTTCAGCTTTTTGTCGATGCCCTTAACCGCTCCCGCAACATAAAGGAGAAGTAGATGGAGTTTACGAAACTGCAGCTTTCGGATGCACTGCTCAAAGGCTTAAAAAGACAAGAGATTAGGACCATGACACCGGTACAGCAAGAGGCATTGCCTCTTGTGTTAAAGGGCAAGGATATTGTGGCACAAGCCCAAACAGGAAGCGGCAAGACACTCAGTTTTGTCATTCCCATCTTGGAGTCTGTAGCTAAGAGCAAATTCTCATTTCAGGCGTTGATCCTTGTCCCGACACGTGAACTTGCCAAGCAGATCGCCGATGTGATACGCATCACAGCTTTCGCTATACCTGATATCAAGGTACTTACACTGATAGGGGGCGAGCCTTTATCCTTACAAAAGGAACAGCTCGAAAGAGGTGCTCATATTGTAGTGGCGACTCCCGGTAGGGTTATTGATTTTATCGGCAAGGATATGATCCGTTTTGATACAGTCTCGCAGCTGGTTTTGGATGAAGCTGACAAGATGCTGGATATGGGCTTTTATGATGATATC
>JBFEYF010000167.1:0-4614 GCA_041562295.1 Sulfurimonadaceae bacterium | reverse complement strand
GTCAAGGATTTTATCGGTGCCAAGGAAGCCGAAGAGATCGTCTTTACCAAAGGCACGACCGAGTCGATCAACATGGTGGCCCAGGAGTATGTCAAAGGGAACTTTGACCATCTGATCCTATCCTCACTTGAACACCACTCCAACATCGTCCCCTGGCATCTTATCGGTTTTGAGAGTGACTCTATTTCGGTCATCGCGACAGATGAAAACCTTCAACCCGATATGGACCATTTTGAGACCTTGCTTTCCCGTCACCCCGGCGCTTTTGTCTCCCTGACCCATGTATCGAACGTCTTCGGCATTATCCATCCGATTCAAGAGATGATCGATTTGGCCCACCGGTATGATGCCAAGGTACTCATTGACGGGGCCCAGGCAGTTGCACATATGCGGGTGGATGTCAAAGATCTGGATACCGATTTTTATGCCTTTTCGGGACACAAGATCTATGCCCCCACCGGTACCGGTGTTTTGTACGGCAAGTATGGACTCTTGGAGGGGATGGGGGTCTACCAGGGGGGAGGCTCCATGATCCGTGAAGTGACAATCGGCCACAGCAGCTATCTGCCTTCACCCCACAAGTATGAAGCGGGTACCCAGAATATCGCCTCAGTGATCGGCATGGGTGAGGCCCTCCGTTTTGTCACTGATATCGGCTTTGATGCGATAGAGGCCTATGACCAAAAACTGTTGATCTATACCAGGCAAAGGCTTTTGGAAATCGAGGGTGTCAGGTTTTTTACCGAGAGTGATCATACGACATCGATTCTCTCCTTTTCGGTGAAAGGGGTCCATCATGATGATATCGGTTCACTGCTTGACAAACAGGGGGTGATAGTAAGGACGGGACATCACTGCGCCATGCCCATCATGAAAAGCCTGGGGATCGAAGGAACGGTGCGTGTGAGCCTCTCCCTTTATAATGCCACAGAGGATATTGACCGTTTTATGGATGCTTTGACCAAAGCGTTGGAGATGTTACGATGAGTATCATCCAAAAGATAGAGGATCTGGCATCCCAACTGGAACTGTTTGATGACGCTTTGCAAAAGTATGAGTATATTATCGAGCTGGGACAGGAACTGCCTGTTTTGGACAGACGTTATCAAACGGAGACTTATCTGGTCCCGGGGTGTCAGTCACCGTTGTGGCTGCATCTTTATCTTCACGAGGGGCGTGTCTGTTTTGATGCGCACAGTGAGGCGCTTATCGTCAGGGGGCTGGTGCGGATCGTTCAGATGATCTACTCCGGGGAACGGGCTGAGGCTATCTTGGCCTCCGGCCCGCAGGAGCTGCAGCGTTTGGGGCTTTTGGATATTATCACACCGGGACGCCAAAACGGCGTCGCATCGGTAGTCAAAAAAGTGTTTGTCTTTGCCAAAGAGGTCAATGATGCCAAGTGATAAAGAGATACATGCACAGATCGTAGAGGGGGTTAAAAAGATCTATGACCCCGAGATCCCGTTGAATATCTATGAGCTGGGATTGATCTATGAGATTCGCATAAGCCGTGAGGAGCAGAAGGTTCAGGCAGTGATACAGATGACGCTGACAGCACCCGCCTGTCCCGTTGCCGAATCCCTGGTCCAGCAGGTCTATAATGTGCTGTTTATGATCGAAGGAATCGATGAAGCCCGGGTTGATCTGGTCTTTGATCCGCCATGGAACCAGGATCGCATCTCGTTTGAAGGGAAGTTGGAGTTGGGACTGCTGTAACGGGGAACAAAAGGCCCGGACGGGGGCCTTTACGAAGTAAGGGGTGTGATAAAGTTTAGTGTAAAGGAAAACGTGTGTACTGGTGAGGTACATGAAAATTATAAACGATTTTGTCTGCTATTTAGGGTATTTGTTGATTAAAATTTCATCAACTTAAGAAGTGAAGCGTAAAAAGCACCCGAGAGGCTCCGGGTAGCCCGATGGGATCAGTCGGAGACTTTGTAGATAAGGTCGCCGGCAAACTCCATATAGAGACTCTTTTTACGCGCTTCGATATCGATAGAGTTTGCGAAGGCAAACTGGTCCACTTTATCGTTGATCTCATCTTCATGGATCGTGTCGCTTAGCATCATCTCCATAGCAGCATAGCGTGTCAAGACCTTATCAAACTCCTGTCGAGCCAGATCATCGGCAACCTGCTTGAAAATGTCCCAATAGCGTGATTCAGGGGTCCCTGCAAAGATGTCGTCTTCATCTTCAAACAGTGCATCATATTTGTTCATTGCGAGTTCCTTATAATTTATATCATTTCTGTTTATGCAATGATAATCAAAGTTTCTTTAGAGTTCACCCTTTATCGGGTATAAGCTCTTTTTTTAATCTCTGTATAACTCTTGACATTTAGGAAACGGCAAAGTAAACTGATAGATTAAGACTTGATCAAGGTGAAAATCTCCTAGGGGTAACCGAATAAGAGATCGCGTAGTAAAGTAGGAGGCAGGTAGTAGCATGGAAGACCCTTTAAAAGTTCTCGTGATTGAAGACTCACCCCTAATCAGTAAAGTGCTGACAGATACCTTTATCAAACTGGGGTACGTATGTGATCAGGCGTCAACCTTGCACGAGTCCCGTCAAAAGCTGAAAACGAAGCGCTACGATTTGATTACACTCGATATCCATCTGCCCGACGGAGAGGGCGACAGCCTTCTTGAAGAGTTTGATACCTCGGACATGAACACGCAGGTCGTCATCTACACGGCTGATCAGAGCAAGTTCAAAAGAGACCACCTCTTTAAATACGGGATCCTTGACTACTTTGTCAAAGACAGTACGATCGTCAAGACCGTCTATGAGATCGACCGGCTTTATAAACGGCGACTGAAAAACGGTGAGAATACGGTATTGGTCATTGATGACTCCAGCACGATACGTCTGACAATGCAGATCCTTTTAGAAAACAGAAACTATCATGTCCTTCAGGCAAGTACCGGCAAAGAGGGTTTGGAGGTACTGGCCAAAAACAGTATCGATATGGTGGTACTTGACCTTGTCCTTCCGGACAGAGACGGAAGCAAGATCTTGGAAAAGATCAAATCCAATCCCAAATATATCGATCTTCCGGTATTGATCCTTTCAGGCAGTGAGCCTTCAGAGGTGATGAGCAAAGTCTATAAACTGGGGGCAGCAGACTTTGTCAGTAAACCTTTTGTCTTCGAAGAGCTGCTGCTAAAGGTCGATTTCTGGGTCGATTATTACCGAAAAGCCAAAGAGCTGGAAGCGGAACAAAAGCTTTTAAAAGAGTATAAAGATGCCGTAGACCGAAGTAATATCGTATCCAAAAGCGACCTGCAGGGGCGGATCACCTTTGTCAATGATGCCTTTTGCAAGATTTCGGGATACAGTAAAGAGGAGATGATCGGAAAACCCCACAGCATCGTACGCCACTCCGATATGCCAAGTGAAACATTTAAAGATCTGTGGGAGACGATCTCTGCCAAAAAACCGTGGTTCGGTATCGTCAAGAACAGAAAAAAAGATGGCGGCCACTACTATGTCGATACGGCCATCAGCCCCATTGTCGATTACCAGGGTAATATCCAGGAGTATATTGCGGTACGCAAAGACATTACCGAGATGGAAGAGATTCGTCAAAAACTTCAACAGGAGCTCAATGCTACGGCGGACAGCTTTGAAGAGGCGATGGTTCTCTCCCGCCAGTATGAATTGGCCATCAACGAAAGCAATATCCTCTCAAGAACATCTGTGCGGGGACGTATCATCTATGTCAATGATGAGTTTTGCAAAGTCACCGGCTACAGCCGCGATGAGATCATCGGAAAGGCACACAATCTTTTCAGACACCCCGATACACCCCGGGAGATGATCGTCAACTTATGGGATACGATAAAAGCAGGCAGGATCTGGAAAGGTCTGATTAAAAACCGTAAAAAAAGCGGAGAGCCTTACTGGGTCGATTCGGTGATCTTGCCGATCAAAAACAGCAAAGGTGAGATCATCGAATATATGGCGATCAGGCATGATGTCACGCAGATACTAGAGCTTCATGAAGAGATAGAACATACCCAAAGAGAACTGATCTACCGTATGGGTGAAGTAGCCGAGTCCAAATCCAAGGAGACGGGAAACCATATCAAACGGGTGGCACTGATGTCAAAGCTGCTGGCAGAAAAATATGGGCTGGATGAACGGGAGAGTGATATCCTTTTTACCGCATCGCCGATGCATGATGTCGGAAAAATTGCGATCCCCGATGCCGTATTGAAAAAGCCCGGACCCTTGGAAGATGATGAGTGGGAGGTGATGAAGGGCCACGCGATGGTAGGGTATGATATCCTCAAAGGCTCCGACCGGCCGATACTCAAAGCCGCTGCCACCATCTCCAAGGAGCATCATGAGAAGTGGGACGGGAGCGGTTACCCGGAGGGCTTAAGCGGCGAGGATATCCATATCTACGGGCGTATCAGTGCGATTGCCGATGTCTTCGATGCCTTATCCAGCGACCGCTGTTATAAAAAAGCGTGGGATATGGATCGGATCGTAGAACTTTTTAAAGAGGAACGGGGCAGACATTTCGACCCGAAACTGGTAGATATACTGCTTGACTCTTTGGATGAGTTTGCCGCGATACGGGAGTCTTATAAAGACAGTTTTGAATAG
>JBFEYF010000166.1:0-4655 GCA_041562295.1 Sulfurimonadaceae bacterium | reverse complement strand
TTGGTGAATATTGGCTAAACAGAATGAAGCTTTAAAACTGTTGCGGCCGTTTTTCAAGACGGTCACAGGTTCTAAAGACCTCACCATTGTCATCTTTGTCATGGCGATTCTTGCCATCATTATCGTCCCGCTTCCGGGCGCGATGCTCGATTTTTTGCTTACGGTCTCCATTGCCGTGTCGGTGTTGATCCTTCTGATATCGCTTTATATACCCAAGCCGACCGATCTGACAACCTTCCCCACCCTGATTTTAATCATCACTCTTTTCCGCCTGGCGCTGAATATCGCCACGACCCGTATGATCCTTTCCAAAGGGCATGAAGGGCCCGAAGAGGTCAGTTCCATCATCACCAGTTTCGGTAATTTCGTTGTCAGCGGCAACTATGTCATCGGTATCGTCGTCTTCTCCATCCTGGTATTGATCAACTTTTTGGTCATCACCAAGGGTAGTGGCCGGGTCGCAGAGGTTGCGGCACGTTTTACACTCGATTCGATGCCGGGTAAACAGATGGCCGTCGACGCGGATCTTAATGCCGGTCTGATCGAAGAGCCCGAAGCCAGAAAACGTCGTGAAGCGATCATCTCCGAAGCCAACTTCTACGGAGCTATGGACGGTTCGAGCAAATTCGTCAAAGGGGATGCCGTCGCCGGTATCATCATCACGATCATCAATATCATCGGCGGTTTTCTCATCGGTATCTTCCAGTTTAACCTGACTGCGGGAGAGAGTGCCTCCACCTATACCCTTTTAACCATCGGTGACGGTCTGGTCTCACAGATTCCCGCACTGATCATCTCTACGGCTACCGGTATCATCATCACCCGCGCAAGCAAGGATGACAACAACTTTGCCGAGGGTGCGATCGATCAGCTGGTCAGTGATTACAAAACTTTGACCATCGTCGGTGCGATCATGATCCTTTTTGCTCTGGTCCCGGGTCTGCCTACCGCATCGATGGGCTTTGTCGGCTTCATCTTTTTAGGACTGGCATTGATGCTGTATCAAAAAGAGAACGGGCCTATCGCGATACTCAACAAGTTCTCCCCTGCAGGAGCCAAGCCGCAACCCGCCGCACCTTCAGGTAAGGCCAAAACACCTGAAGAAGCGGCCAAAGCAGAACGCAGACCGCCTCAAAAATCTCCGGAGCAGATCAAGCAGGAAGAGGAAGCGGCCCTGGAGGATATTCTTAAGACCGAGATGCTGGAGCTGACTCTGGGCTATGAACTGATACGCTTGGCCGATGCCTCACAGGGCGGCGATCTATTGGACCGTATCCGCTCTATGCGCCGCAAGATCGCTTCCGATTTCGGATTTTTAATGCCGCAGGTACGTATCAGGGACAACCTCCATCTTGAACCCAAGCACTATCAGATCCTGCTAAAGGGGGCCGATATCGGATCGGGCGAGATCTATCCCGATAAGTTTATGGCCATGGACAGCGGTATGGCGGTCGAACCGATCAACGGGGTCGATGCCAAAGAGCCGGCTTTCGGTCTGGATGCCGTCTGGATCAACCTGGACCAAAAAGAGCATGCCATTATGAACGGCTATACGGTTGTCGATCCTGCCACTGTTATCTCTACCCATATGAGTGAACTGGTCAAACGTTATGCCGAAGAGCTGCTTACCCGCCAGGAGACCCAGTCACTTATCGATAAACTGCGCGAAAACTATGAGGTTGTGGTCGAAGATCTTCTCAAGCATGCATCTGTCGGACTGGTTCAAAGAGTCCTTAAGCAGCTGCTGCATGAGAAGATCCCGCTTAAAGATATGCTTACAATCTTAGAGACGATTGCCGATGTGGCAGAGCTTACCAAAAACGTCGATCTTATCGTCGAGCAGGTACGCGCGGCCCTTTCTCGTGTCATCACCAATATGTACAAAGATGAGAAGGGTACGATCAGTCTGCTGACCTTTGATACCCAGACCGAGCAGCACCTTCTTGAAGTCCTTCAAGACAGTGACGGCACACGCCAGCTGATGCTTAACGTCAAGCAGATCAATGCCCTGGTCGAATCGATCAGCGATGCCGCAGCCCAGGTCCTTCAAATGGGCTACCACCAGGCTATTTTGATCGTCGATCCGCTTCTTCGTAAAGCTATCGCCGATATCATCGAACGCTTTGCTCTTCAGATCGTCGTCCTCTCTCATGCAGAGATCGCCGCAAGTGCCAAGTTCGAGGTACTGGGATCCATATCAACCACTTTTGAACACTAAGGATATTTATGACCAAACACGCCAAGACCTTCCATCTTTCCCATATAGACCTGGACGGATACAGCTGCCAGATCATCACCAATGAACTTTTCGATGATATCTCCTTTTTCAACGCCAACTACGGTGCGGAGGTGATGACACGACTTGAGGAGATCCTCTCTTTGGTAGATGCCCACGAAGGTGCCAGCAATATCCTTATCAGTGACCTCAATCTCACACTCAAAGAGTCCAAGTTTATGGACAAAGCGGTTGCACAGCGCAACGAAGCGGGCCAAGAGGTTACACTCCTGCTTTTAGACCATCACGGCAGCGGACAGGAGAGCGCCGATAAGTTCAGCTGGTACACACTCGATACCAAGCGCAGCGCTACCAAGATCGTTTATGATTATGCTTTAGAGCATTGGGAAATGGATACTGCATCGCAGGCGTGGCTTGAACCTTATGTCAATATCGTCAACGCTGTAGACCTGTGGCTTATGCATGAGGCGGCAAACTTTGAATACGGTAAAGTCTGCATGCGTCTGGTAACCGAGACACGAGAGCTTAACCGCTATATCTTTACAGCAGAGGATCGAGCCTATAAGTTTGCCCTGCTTAAAGAGGCCGCCAAGATGGCTAAACTGGACAATGCCCCCATTATCTTGGATGAGAAGATCCACAAGATGAAGAAAAACTTTTTTCTCAACGATAAAGACAATACACTCGACGGGCTGGCTACGGCTTATATCGTTAAACTCATAGGAAACTACAAGGAACGTTTTACGATCTACTACCGCGGCTACAAAGGTATTTTGACCTATGCGCTGGGCAATACTTCGATCATCGGCAACGGGATCTTAAAAGCCCACCCGGAGTTTGACTTTGTCATTGATGTCGGTTCGAGAGGGAGTATGAGTTTAAGAGCTGACAACAAGGTCGATGTCTCCGTCATCGCCAAAGAGCTTGCCGGAGGCGGGGGACACCCCAATGCAAGCGGAGGACGTCTTTCCAATTTTTCGGAATTTTATATCTATGAATCTTTTAAAGTGTATTTTTCTACGGTTTTAGAAGGGGCCGAAGCGCACTCCAAAATCCCGCCAAAAAAAGAGGCGTAATGCCGTTTTAGATCTCGGCGCAGATCGTTATCAAGCCGCCTTTTTTATAATCCCGGCTTGCCTGGATCGCACCCGTTTGAAAGACACCGTCATCATTTTGTGCATCGATAATCTTCGCATCTTCCGCTTTGAGCCCTTCAAAACAGACAGCGACGCCTGTCATATTTCGCATACTCTCTGCCGCCACCTTACCGGCAGTTCCCGAGAGTGAACCCTGGACAACAAAGATCTTGCCGCCCATCGAGTGCCCCAATGTATTGTCATTGGCATCACCCGAGATGATACCCGCCTTTCTTAAGTGTTTAAAGACGATGGAAGACTCTTTTGCGTCAATCACGCCGTCTTCGTTCCCACCCGAAGGGTAACTGGCTGCGATAACCGATGTCGCATCATCTCCTGGCAGCTCATCGTAGCGGTCTTCATAGGTATAAATAGCGGTACTGATATTGGAAAAATCACTGATAATCCGCTTGAGCTTGGCATTTTTTATGATCTCCTGCCCTTTTAGGATCGCTCCCGAAAGCAGACCGATGACGATCAGTACGATAGAGAGCTCCACCAGGGTAAATCCTTTACGTTTTTTCACATTCATCTTATCTCCTTTATTGCATCTGTGCCACGATATCAAATATCGGCCCCATCAAACCGACCATGATCAGGGCAAAAAAACCTCCGATCAAGACGATGATAACGGGCTCGATAATCTTGGTCACATTGTCGGTAAAATAATTTACACGTTCATAATAGTAACTGGCAATAGTATACAACTGTGTCTCTAAATCGCCACTTTTTTCGCCGATGTTTAACATTCTGACAGCAAAGCTTGAATAAAGCTGCTCTTTTTGTAACGCTTTGGAGAAGGATTCTCCCTGTTCCAAAGAGAGCTGGACTCTTCGCATACTCTGCTTAAAGACCAGGTTTTCCATATTGTTACTGATCGTCTGAACCGCTTTAAAAAGCGGTGTACCCGCAGCGATAGAGAGTTGTAAAAACTCCGTAATATAGGCAACATTATACTCTTTTATCATCGATGCGATCAACGGGAGCTTTAACAACTGGGATGTCACATAGTAACGGAAGGGTTCATGAGTACGGTAAAAATAGCCAAACAAAAGCGATCCTACGGTAATCAGTACCAAGAGGTAGCCCGCGGACGCAGATATCACGTCACTCAGTCCCATCAAAAATCGTGTTACCCACGGGAGTTCGATATCCATTTGCACAAACATCGTCTCCAACTGCGGCAGCACAAAGATAAACCATACCAATATCGCACTAAGAGCCACCGTCAAAACCAGCGCGGGGTAGATCATCGCCGATTTGAGTTTACGTTTTAGTGCCGC
>JBFEYF010000165.1:0-4691 GCA_041562295.1 Sulfurimonadaceae bacterium | reverse complement strand
GTCGAGTTTGCCGCGCAGCCCGTTATTACGACACAGGAAAACAGAAGTCTGGAGTATGTCCTGAGTCTGATGATCGATCATACTATCCGAAGGATCGTAGCGGTTGACGGTGAGGGAAATTATGTCGGTACCGTAGAACAAGAAGATATCATCTTTGAACTTGAAAGCGATATTCACAAGTCGCAGCTCAAAGCGTTTGAGATGCTCTCCTCCGTTGCCCAGGCGGTGATGATCGATGCTGAAGCGACGCTGGAAGAGACCCTGGAGCTGATGCTGCAAGAGGGTAAGAGTTCAGTTTTGATCAGCGTCGGGGGCAGACCCGAGGGGATCATCACCGAAAGGGATGTGGTCAACCTGGTCGCCGTGCATACCTCTAAGGTGAAGCGGGTCAAAGAGTATATGCATGCGCCGCTCATCGTAGTCGGCTATGACGCTTTTTTGCACGATATCGTGACAACGATGAAAAGAAGCCAGATCCGCCATATCGTGGTGCATGATACGCATATAGATGCTTACTATGTTCTAAGTTCCAGGGATGTACTGCACAACATCAAAGGGTACTACAGCAACTTTTTGGAGTCCAAACTGACCGACAGCCGCCAGACGCTGCATACGATGGATGAAGCGTTTATCGAGCTTTTCGATATGGGTGATGTGCAGGTCGTCAACTGGATGAATTCCCAGGCCAAAGCATTTTTCGATCTGCATATCGATCAGGAGATCACGACGGTCATCGAGGCTTCCGCCTGGAGCCCGCTGCTTGAGGAAGTACGCCGGCACGGTCATTTGAACCAAAGACATATCACGATCAAAGAGCGCAGTTTTATACTCTCGATTCATACGACATCGGTATTGTCCACACCGATTATCAAACTTCTTTTTTATGATGTGACCGAACTTGATGAAGCCAAACAGCGTCTCAAAGAGAATCTGACACAAAAACTTTCGGAGTTCGCCCAGATCATAGACGGTAATATCAACGAGATACATATCATCAATCCGCACGATTTCAGCTACAGCTATGTCAACAACAGTGCGATCGATGTCTTGGGCTACAGTAAAGAGGATTTTTTAAAGCTGAGTTATCTTGATATCACGACCTTTTCAAAAGAGGAGCTCACCGATGCCCTGATGCCCCTTTTGAGTTATCTGCATGATGAAGTCAATATCAGGGGAAGACAAAAGAGCCGATCCGGTGAGGAATATATCGTCTCCATGCATGTACAGCGTATCAGCTTTGGGGGCAAAGAACAGCTGATGCTGGTTGTGCGCAATATGACCGATGAGGCGGTAAAAGAGCAGGAGTCCATTGTCCAGCATGCGATGTTGCGTACGGTTCTTAATGCCACACCCGATCTGATCTTTTTTAAAGACTACAAAGACGTTGACGGTCATTACCTGGGGTGTAATACCGCTTTTGCAAAGTTCGTGGGCAGAGAGAGTGATGAGATCATCGGTCATAACGACACCGAACTTTTCGGAGAAGAGATCGGAAACTATTTTCGTCACAAAGATCAAAAGATTCTAAATACGCAGCAATCGCACTCCAGTGAGGAGTGGGTGACCTATCCTGACGGCCGCAGGGTTTTGTTGGATACGCTTAAGACACCGTTGCGGGATGATGAGGGTCAGACGATCGGGGTATTGGGGGTAAGCCGCGATATCACCGAGCAAAAAGTGCATCAGGAACGGGTACGAAAACAGAAAGAGGATCTGGAATATGCACAAAGCATGGCACGGATCGGGAACTGGGAGCTGGATGTTCTCACGGGGGAGCTGCATTGGTCCAAGGAGATCTACAATATCTTTGAGATCGATCCTGAGAGTTTTGAAGCCTCCTACGAAGCTTTTTTAAACGGGATTCACCCTGATGACCGGGATTATGTCAATGAAGCGTATCAAACGTCACTCATCACCCAGTCCCCGTATTCTCTTACCCACCGTCTGCTGATGGCTGACGGTCGTGTCAAGTATGTCGAAGAGAACTGTATCACGACGTTCAATGCGCAAGGGGAGCCGCTCATATCCAAGGGGACGGTTCAGGATATCACCGAGCAGATGCTGGTGAAAAGCGAACTGGTCTTAAGTGATGTCGTCTTTAAAAATACCCAGGAGGGTATTATGATCACCGATGAGAAGAACCGGGTCGTCAATGTCAATGACGCTTTTAGCCGTATTACGGGGTATACCAAGGATGAGATCATCGGTCTGCAGCCTTCGATTATCCAGTCGGGCAAGCATGACGACCATTTCTATAAGCAGATGTGGGGTACGCTGCAAGAGGAGGGAAGCTGGCAGGGGGAGATCTGGAACCGCCGTAAAAACGGGGAGGTCTATCCCGAGTGGCTTAATATCAGCGTCTCCCGGGATAATCATGGCAGGGTGATGAATTATATCGCCGTATTCTCCGATATCACGGCGATCAAAGAGTCCGAAAAACAACTGCACTACCTCGCCTTTCATGATGCGTTGACAGGTCTTCCTAACCGTACGCTTTTAAATGAACGCATCGAGCACGCGATCAGTTTTGCCAAGCGTGAGATGAGTAAGATGGCGCTGCTTTTTATCGACCTGGATAATTTTAAACATATCAACGATACCTACGGCCATGATACGGGTGATGAGGTGTTGATCAAAGCCTCCCAGCGTCTTAAAGGGGTGATCCGTGAAAGTGATACCCTGGCACGTATCGGAGGGGATGAGTTTGTCGTCATGCTCGAAAGTATCACGGATATGCTCGATGTCCAGCTGGTGATCAAAAGTATCATGCACCATTTTGATGAACCGATTGAGATCCACGGGGAGAACTTCTCCATCAAAGCGAGTATCGGTGTGGCATTTTATCCCGATGATGCCCATAACAGTGATCTTTTGGTTAAGAATGCGGATACGGCGATGTATAAAGCCAAGGAGGACGGCAAAGGGACCTACCGCTACTATACGACAGAGATGACGACCGCGATACTGGAGCAGATCTATATCGAAAAAGCTTTACAAGAAGCGATCAACGACGAGCAGTTCCAGCTCTTTTACCAACCCCAGATCGATATCGCCGAAGGGAGAGTCAGCGGTGTCGAGGCCCTGGTGCGATGGAAACATACGACCAAGGGTCTGATCATGCCGGACCGCTTTATCGAGCATGCCGAAAAGAGCAAGCTGATCATACCTTTGGGAACGTTTGTCTTACAAAGCGCCTGTCACCAGCTTAAAGCGTGGCACGACAGCGGTATCTTTAGGGGGAAGGTCTCTGTCAACGTGTCGAGCATCCAGCTGCGGCATACCAACTTTGTGGCCGTTTTGGAAGAGGCGATCACAGAGAGCGGCTGTGATCCCCGGTATCTTGAACTTGAGATGACAGAGAGCTATCTGATGCGCGATGCGACGGGGTGTATCGAGATACTCAAAGCGCTGAAAAAACTCGGTGTCAAGATCTCGATCGATGATTTCGGAACGGGATACTCCTCATTAAGCTATTTGAAACGGTTTCCCATCGACAGGATCAAGGTAGACCGCTCTTTTATTCAGGGTATCCCTGACGACAAAGGGGACAAGGCGATTACCAATGCGGTCATAGCGATGGCAGAGAGCCTTGATCTTGCCGTTGTGGCAGAGGGCGTTGAGAAACAGGAACAGCTGGATTATCTTAAAGAGCACGGCTGTGATACGGTTCAGGGATTTTATTTTGCCAAGCCTATGGAGCTGCAGGCATTTGAGGCGTGGCTGCAAGAAGCCAACGGACTTACCTAAGCGAGTGAAAGGATAATTGTGAGGTATTTATATTTGATCGTTATATTTTTGGGAGCGGTGTCTTTGTATGCACAAACTCTGGAAGAGCGGATCTCGCTTCTTGAAGCGCAACTGCAGAGTGTAAACAGGCCCGGGGATCTGAACATCTCTTTCCCCGGACAGTACCGCATCAACTTTTACAGTATCGACAACGATATAAGCACAACCTCCCGGCAGAATGCGGCACGGCTGAGAATACGCCAAAATATCGATATCCGTTTTGACAAGCGTCTGAAAAGTTCTGTGAGACTGCAGTTGAACCATACCAATGACAACATCACCAATGCGGGTGATATCAATGGCAATGATGTGCAAATACGGCACGCCTATATAGATTATCAACTGACCCCTTCGACACATATCAAGACGGGACTGGTACCGGTAACGGAGTATCAGGAACAGCTTCTTTACTCCGCACCCTGGGGGTATAACCCGTTTGCCGTAGAGGGGTTCACAGATGCCGGGGCATGGAAATGGCACTATTTTGCCGCCGCTTTGCAAGAGGGGAGTGAGAGTAACAGCACGGATGACCAGATCCACTACCAGGCAGATCTTGGCTACGAGTTCTCTGACGTCTCAAAGATAACGTTGTCGGCGACGATGATGGAGCTTGGCTACATGACTCAAAAGGCGAAACACTATAACGGTGCGATCAAGGCCCGGTGGCGTTGGAACAGCGGCTATGTGTTTAAGGTGGCGGCACTGGTATCGCAAACCGATAAAGTGTTATTAGCAACGTCTCAAGCGGGTCACGGAACAGCTTATCTTATGAAGCTCTCACGTAAAACTTCCAAAAGCGATACCGCTTTGATGGCTACATTCGCCCGGGGAGAAGCGGACGGAAGCGGATTTTTATCCCCTATGGCGTTTACAGGAACCTATGCTTACTGGGGTTATACCGGGGT
>JBFEYF010000164.1:0-4705 GCA_041562295.1 Sulfurimonadaceae bacterium | reverse complement strand
CGTCATTGATATTTTTGACCGTGATATCCGCACTCGATACCGTACTTTTACCGTTGCTTGTGGCCTTGAAAGTAAAGCTGTCATTACCGTAGAAATCGGCTTTTGGGATATAGCTGAAATGGCCGCTCTTAGAGAGTGTCATGGTGCCGTTTTGTGCCCCCTTGACCAGGGTATAGACCACATTTTCGGGTTTATGCGTCTTGGCTTTGAGTGTCGCACTCAGGGTTTTATCCTCATCCGTTTCAAAGGAGAGATCCGTCAGCTTCGGTGCCCGGGCCAGTGCCGTCACCGTGATCGTGAAACTTTGACTCACATCCGCTTCGCCGTCAGAAACACTCAGCGTAACCGCATGCTTTCCTTCGTCCCATGCTTTGGGCACTCCGCTTAAGAGCGACTTTTTGGAGTCGAACTTCAGCCATTTGGGCAGTTTCGAAGCCCATTTATTGAGATAGCGGCTCTCAGTATCATAAGCCTTGAGATAGTAGCTGTAGCGCTTACCCTCAACGGCTTTGATGATCGGCTTGGAGAGGATCTTGGGCTTGTCGTTGATCTGACGGATTTTCAGAGTAAAGAGCTTCTCTTTTTTACTTCCGTACCCTTTGGAGTTGGTCAGCCGGATCGTCGTGATACCGCTGACATTTTTAAAAGGCACCACATTCAAATAGCCGTTTTTATAGCTTACCTTGGCCAATGTGCCATCCGATATGGTCGCTACATAGGGAATCGTATCCCCCATCGAATCTTTTTGTGAAAAACGTACTTTGATCGCGGCATCATCCTCGTTCATCACGATTGCATCCGGTATCGTAAAGCTGTATATAGCGATGTCACCGATATCCGGATAGCGCCCGATCGACTGTCTGAGCCTGAAAAGGTTATTGCGCCGCTTTTGAGAGCGTTTGCCCCGTTTACTTTTGGAAGCGCCGTTTTTCATTCCGCGGCTTAACTTCTCTTCGGCCCCGATATCGACCTCATAGGCTGTTTTCTCCTTGGGGTCGGCGTTGGCCAGGATCAGTTTGTACTCTTTATCCGAGAGTTTGGGTAAAGCGACATACCCTTTTTTGATATCGATCGGCGTAACGCCCTGCCCCGGAAGGACCACATACCCTTTGATACTTTTTAGCGGTGTCTTGATCTTGAGATTAAAATAGTTTTGATAGACGACAAAGGGATGCGATTCGGTCATGGTCCGTCCCGAACTCTCCGTTAGCTTGATCGTCAGCTCCTTTTGCAGGGAGTTGATCTTGATGGGGTTAAAGCTGAGATAGATCGGCAGATCGATCGCCCCGCCCGCTTTGACCTCACGGCACGATGGGACAAAGCCCAGACTTCTGAGGTCTTTATCTTTCATCGAGGCACTGTAGCAGACCCGCCCCTTTTTGATACCGTAGTTACGAATACGCACCGTAGCCCTATACCGTTTGGCATTGGAGATAATGTAGGTATCGTCGATAAGAAGTTCGGACTTAAAGTTGGCCGCTTTGGCTTTTTGAAGGATAAAGGTCCCCAAAGACTCATGGGCATGTTTGAGCGTCACCGGGATCGAAAGTCCCATCTTTTCTTTGGATACAGAGAGTCTGTATTCGCCCGAAGGAAGCGACTCATCCACGAAAAATCCGCGGCTGTTGGTCATCACCGTAGCGGCGATCGAGCTGTCATGGATATTGACCAAAAAGACTTTTTGGTTCGGGACAGGGTCAAAGCGTTTACCGCCGCGATCTTCCACGATGCGCCCCGTGATCTTGGTCTTTAACGCACCGATGCGCTTAAGATAGTTCTTGTTCTGCCCCTCTTTGAGGATAATCAGGTCATTATCCAGACGCTCGAATGAAAAGGTTGTTTTGGAGTTGACTTCGATGATCTTTCCGCGGTCGATATCGATCCATTTACCGTAGACCGACTGCTTCTCAAATTTTTCTGTAAAATCGGTATCTGCGGCATATCCCCACACCAAAGCAGAGGTTCCTATCCACAGTGCCCATAATTTTTTCATCATCTGTCCCAAACCTTCACCTTCTGCCGCACAGCTCTTTAACGCTTACTATATTTTAAAGCGTTTGAACTATCTCTAATGATTCTAACCACTTTTTTCAGCTATCGACAAAAGAAGATATTTTTTTTAATTTATTATTGTCCGTTGTTACAATTAAAGACATTCTATAATTAAAAAAAGTAATAATAGTCTCAATTTTGGTCATTTTCAAAAAAGAGACGGATATCCATAAAATAAAGCATGTAAAGCACAAATTGGTCCTATTATATCAAAAAAGTGACCAATATAACAAAAGCTGTTTGGAAGAGTAAAAATCAGGCGTTTAAAGCCTTTTCAAAAGAGCCTAACGGGACCTTTTGAGGATCAGGTAGATAAAGAAAGGTCCGCCGACAAATGCTGTTACCACCCCGATAGGGATCTCGCTGCCGCTGCTAAAAGCGCGTGCCAGGGTATCACACGCCAAAAGGAAAAGTGCCCCGGCAAAAAAGACGGTGAAGATAATATGCGATGCCCCTTTTTGATAGAGCCGTCCGACCATATGGGGCACGACAAGTCCCACAAAACCGATCGGCCCAACCATACTGACGACAATGCCCACGCCGATAGAGGTCATACCCAAAAGCAGCAGGGTCAGTCGGCGGGTATCGACGCCCTTCAGTCGCGCCTGTTCATCACTGACACCCATAAGCTGCAAAGCGTGCCGGTGCCGTCTTAAAAAGAGTACCACGGCGACAGCGACAGCCAAAGCGGTCAGCGTATAACCGTAGCCGACCACTGAAAGACTGCCCATCGTAAAACGCAGAATCTCATGGCTCTCGATATGGGAACTGATATAAAAAAGCACGGTCAAAGCCGATGTGTAAAAAAATGAGAGTGCGATACCCAAAAGAAGCAGCGACTCATGCTCCGCCCTTTGCAAAAACCTGGCCAGCCACAAAACCAGGATGATCGTCGCCAATGCTCCCCCCGTTGCAAACAGGGTGACGGCAGATACTCCTAAGGCTAGGCCCACACCCAGTTTAATCGCGATACCCGCACCCAAGACCGCACCGCTGGATACGCCCAGGGTAAAGGGCGTCATCAAAGCGTTGCGAAACAGCGTCTGAAAGAGCAGCCCGGCAACAGCCAAAAGTCCGCCGGCAAAAAAAGCCAAAAGTATACGTGGCAGTCTCAGCTCCGTAAAGATACGTACCGATAGCGGATCATTATGTAGCAGTGCCTCAAGCTTCAGCTCCGCTACACCCACAAAGGGGGATAAGAGAGCCAAAAAGATCAATCCCGACCAAAAAAGGAGCCTACTCATACCGGACCCCGACCTGTGACCCCGCTACATGAAACGGCACCCCGTAACAGTGCTGCAGGTTTTCCGGTTTGAAAAAGGCTTCACAAGAAAAGAGTCTGCCCTGGTGCTGATCGATAAAGAGCACTCGGTTGCCCAACGTCGCCGCCAAAGAGAGATCGTGCGTGATCAGAATCGTCGTATGGGTCTGTTGCAGCTTTTTAAAAAGACGTGCAAAAAACTGGGTGTTTTTGGGATCAAGGTTTGCCGTGGGCTCGTCAAAGATAAGAATACGGCTTTGCTGCACCAGGGCCTGGGCGATCAGTACCAGCTGCTGCTGCCCGCTGCTTAAATCATGCAGGCGGTTATGACGTATAGCTTCGATACCCAGTTCCTGCATCACTTCCAAGGCAAGCGTTCTGTCATTGGCACTGTAATCTTTATAGGGGCGCTTATGGGCGAATCTTCCCATCACGATAAAATCCTCTACCGTCGTAAACTGGTCATAACTTTCCAGCTTCGCCGGAATATACCCCACCTTCTGGGCCCGTTTGAGAAGCTCCATACCGCCGATCTCTTCCCCTTGGACAGTGATCGAACCGCTGTAGGGTACCAATCCTGCAATCGCTTTGGCCAAGGTACTCTTACCCGAACCGTTGGCCCCCAGTATCGTCAGATTTTCCCCCTCTGCCAGATGCCAGGAGAGACCCTCTATCACGGTTTTGTTCCCGTAACCGCAGCTGACCTTTTCACAACGGATCATCGGATAACCCCGCAGATATCCCGGATCGTCAGCGCGACACGGTGGCTGGGGATCGATATATAGTCTCCGTCAAGTATATAAACTCTGCCATTTTTGGCGGCATTGACCGGGACATCGTTCCACATCTTCCTGACCGCGTCACGATCGGCGTCGTTGGTAAACTCTGAATAAAGCACTATGACGATATCGGGATTGGCCGCGATCAACCCTTCATAATGCAAAGCGGGCTGTCCCGTGAACTCACGGCTAAAGGCATTGGTACCGCCGCACGCTTCGATGATCTGTTCAAAAAAGATATCGTGTCCCGCCACATAGATAGAGCTTCTCAAATCGAGTCTCGCTCCGAAGATGATCAGCACACGGGGCCTTTTAGCGAGATCATTTTTACGCACTTTATCCAAAGCGCTGTCGATATTTTCTCTCAAAAGAGCACTCTTTTTACCGACTCTTCTGCCGATCTTCGCGATCCCCGTTTTGATCGATTCCAGGGTCTTCAGTCTCACCGCGAGGGTATCGATCCCCAAAGCCTTGATCTGCGAAAGCAGCTGCCGGTCATGTTCGTTGCCGATGACCAGAGTCGGAGCCAGTGAGACGATCTTTTCCAAAGAGGGGTGAAAATAGCCCCCGATCCTGGGCAGATGCTGGGCCTCCTTGGGGTAGTTGGCATATT
>JBFEYF010000163.1:0-4826 GCA_041562295.1 Sulfurimonadaceae bacterium | reverse complement strand
GGAGAGTCTGGACGGAAGGCAAAGCAGTGTGAATCTGATACTTTTTATCCATGATGTCGAAAACCTTCAGCCGGGTCTGTATATAGTGATACGAAATGAATCCCGCCGTCAGGTACTTAAAGAGCTGCTGGATCCGGATTTTCTTTGGAAAGCTACCGACGTAGAGGGACTGTATCTGCTAAAAGAGGGTGACTGCAAAGCGCAGGCAAAGATGATCAGCTGCTCTCAGGATATCGCCGCCGACGGAGCTTTCAGTCTGGGTATGCTGGCAGAATATTCGATGCAGCTGCATTCGTTTGGACCGCACCGCTACAAAGAGCTTTATTGGGAGTGCGGAGCGATCGGGCAGCAGCTATATCTGGAAGCTACGGCATTGGGACTCTCGGCAACCGGTATCGGATGTTTTTTGGACGATGAGATGCACGCACTTTTGGGCCTGGAAGATAACCGTCACCAGGTTTTGTACCACTTTACGGTAGGTCGGGCCCTTGTCGACGGGCGCTTGAGTACGCAGCCTCCCTATGAACGCAATGATTAAACGGAGTAATTAGATAAAAAATTTATACTCCTATTGAACAAAATATGCGATGATAATCATAACAGACACTAAAGGAGCGGCTATGAAGATCGCACTGACAGGTTCAAACGGTTATGTAGGCCATCTGCTGAAAGTTGCTTTTCCCGACTATATTGCGATCGGCAGAGATGAGAGTGTCGAATCGATCATCTCTAAACTCGAAGATGTCGATGTCGTGATCAACCTGGCGGGGGCAACGATTTTAAAGCGCTGGACGGCCAAGCATAAACGCAGTATCTATGAAAGCCGTATACAAACGACACGCAAACTGGTTCAGGCTATCAATCAAAGCCGTGTTAAACACTTTATCTCTACATCGGCAATCGGTATCTATGCCAGCGGTAGTGCGGCTGATGAAAGCAGTAAAGATGAAGCGGGAGACTATCTTGCTACCGTGGTCAATGCATGGGAAGCGGAGGCGATCCAGGCGAACTGTCTGACGACGATACTGCGTTTCGGTGTGATTTTGGGGCGTAACGGCGGTGCTTTACAGAAGATGCTTTTGCCTTTTGTCCTGGGGATCGGCGGTCCGATAGGACGCGGGGATATGATGATGAGCTGGATCCATGAAAAGGACCTGGTCAAGATCTATCGCCATATCATCGAACATGAGATTGAGGGAGTCATCAATGCCACAGCCCCCAATCCGGTCAGTAACGCCCGTTTTACCAAGGCACTGGCCAAGGTGCTCAGACGACCCGCTTTTTTACCGCTGCCTCCTTTTGTCCTGAGACTGATCTACGGAGAAGGTGCCGGTGTACTGCTGGAGAGTAAAGAGGTCTATCCCAAAGTGTTGACCGACATCGGGTTCAGATTTGATTATGCCCATATCGACCATGCGTTAGCCGATATCCTTGCCAAAGCGTAAATCAGGCAATGACCGAAGCGAAAGCATCGATCTCTTTGGAGAGCTCCTCATAGTCGGTTAGCCCCTCTTTGAGCTTCTCATCGACGGGCATCGCTGCCCCCAGTAAAAGTCCCAGAACCATACCCCGGTGTACATTGTCACCCCCGGCATTGACATTATCGAGGATACTTTGACGAAACTCCATTCCGTTGATATAGGCGATATAAAAAAGCAGCGGTACCCCGTGTTCGGGGTAGCAGGCATTGGAGAGTATCTCTTTGACGACTCTCTCTTTGGGATGTTTCTTGGCGAAGCTTCTAAGATCAAACGCTGTTTTTTCCAGCTGCGTATGCAGCTGCCACATCTGCTCCTTGGGGATATTTCCCGGACCCTTATGTTGGCGGTAGAGTGTAAAAAGCTCTTTGCCTTTGGTCTTTGGAAGGTAGAGTCTGTCGGCATAGCGCATCCAGGCGACAAGGGGTTCTTTGTCTTCCAAAAGCTCGTAAAGAAGGGGGACCAAAACAGCCAGTGCCGAGGCGATATTTTGGGATTTGTGCGTCAGTTGCTGATGCTGAAGCGCTATGCCAAGTGCTTCGTAGGGGTTACGGGCACTCATGGCAACGACCAAAGGACGTATCATCCCGCCGTGGGATCCGATCGACCAGATATCGCGCTGGTTGGCGGCACAGTCGTAGGGGGAGATCCCAAGGGCATAATTTTCAAACCAGCGGCGGATATAGATCTCGGTATAGGGGTCTTTGTTGAACCCCTGGGTTGTCATATGATCGACAAAGGCATCTAAAAACTCTTCGGGAGTATAGTTTTTGTGTTCGATGACCGAACGCATCAAGACCCGGACCAGATGGGCTCCCAGAGTGTTATCCCCTCTGTTGAGACCGTGATGGTAGTGGAAACGTTCGCTCAGTTCGGGTACGGGGTTGCCGTGTTGGGTCTCTTTATGGGTAGACTCAATGGGTGTGGTGGAGAATGAGGTGTTATAAAACCTTTTATGTTCATGGACGATATCATATTCGCGCTGCAGCTGCTGGGCACTTTGGACATCGGGAAAATAGTCCATACCGACCATGAAGCTGTCAGGATGGGGATGGGGCGGTGCCTGAAAATCTGTGATGCCTCCGGAGAAGTCCTTTTTGAGCTTTTCCAGGTCATAGTACCAGTGTGCCGGCATAGCGAGTGAATCGGCGACAAAGAGGCCCCACAGAGCACTTTTGATACGTTGTGATCGGGCTTTGTCCATGGGTGTTCCTTGAGGTTGGATAGCTACCATTATAGAACAATTTTTTCTTTAATTTATTAGAAAAATGAATCACCTGATATATAAAGAGAGAATTCATAAAAAAAGAGATACACTTGCGCACTATGATACGAACAATAACACTCTATTTTTTCGCGACACTTTTATATACACTTTTTTATCTCAATGTCACAAACGAGTGGTTTGTGATGCGTGAAACGGTCGGCGTCATGCACCTGGTCGCTTTGACGTTTATCATAGCTGCGATGGTCTTGGCACTGGTCTTTAACCGGTCGCGTCTTTTCTTTATATTGCTGCTGTTTTTGGGCTTTACCTTTTTAGCCGAACTTTTTGACTTTCTGCGCCACCGCTATCCTGCGCTCTATTTTCGTAACGAAGTGGGGCGTCTGCTTGATCTGTTTTTATTGGCCACAGCACCTTTTTTTATCGCTTTTTTCGGTTGGTTTAAAGACCGCGGTGTCATTACTCCTAAGGGGTGGATGCAGTTGGGCTCCATTGTCGCAGCATGGACTTTGTTTGTCTATGTCCTGCTGGCGCAAAAACCGCTGTTAGCATGGGTGGAACAGACGACACTTTTAATGGTACCGGATCTGGGGGTACCGGAGCTGATAACGGTGATTGTATCCCTTGCCGTTTTGATACTGGGCGGCAGACTCTTTATGGCAGCCAGACATGAAGGGATCTACCTGATCGCCCTGGTGGGGATCGTTATGGCAGCTTTGCTTCCGCGGACCCTGGACCACCTGATCATCTTTGTGACGCTTTTTGCACTGATCGCAGTCATCTATATCATCTCCAACTCCTATTACATGGCTTATATCGATGAGCTGACCCAGCTTCGGGGACGCAGGGCGATGAATGAAGCACTTTTACGTCTGGGCGGAACCTACTCTATTGTTATGGGGGATATCGATCACTTCAAGAGCTTTAATGATACCTACGGACATGATATCGGTGATGAGGTACTCAAGCTTGTGGCCACAGAACTTGACCGGATCAAAGGGGGCGGCGAGGTCTTCCGGTGGGGCGGTGAAGAGTTTGCCGTCATCTTTAACGGGAAAAAGGCCGAAGATGCGGCACTCTATGTCGAGCAGATCCGTATGGCGATCGAAAAACGCCCCTTTTATATGCGTTCCAAAGATCGTCCGGCCCAAAAGCCCAAAGAGATCAAAAAGCGGGTGACCTCTCCCAAAAGGCTTTTTGTGACGATGAGTTTCGGTATCGCTACCAGTGAGAAGAGCGATCAGGGGCCTTTAGATGTGATGAAAAGAGCGGATAGTAAACTCTATGAAGCCAAAGAGTCAGGACGTAACTGTGTCAGGTTTTAAAGAGCTGGCTATCATCGGTGCAACGGCATCGGGCAAGAGTGCCCTGGCTATTGAGATCGCCCAAAAATACGGCGGGGTTATCTTCTCTATAGACTCTTTGGCGGTCTATAAAGAGATGGATATCGTCTCGGCCAAACCTACTCGGCAAGAGCAGCAGGGGATAGAACATTTCGGCATCGACACTCTGGAGGTGACCGAGCAGTTTTCTGCCGCAAAGCTCGCAGATATCTATGCCCAGGCGCGTCAAAAAGCTGAGGCGGAGAAAAAAATATTGATCATCGTCGGCGGAAGCAGCTTTTATCTCAAAGCGCTTTTGGACGGGCTCTCTCCTTTGCCGGAGTTTAGCCAAGAGACGCTTACCGCGTGTGAGACGATGATGCATGAGCTTCCCAAGGTGTACAAACTGTTAAGCGAGGTTGATCCCGAATCGGTTCAAAAAATCGACCCCAATGACCGCTACCGCCTGGAAAAGCTGCTTTTGGTCTATCTGCAGACGAAGCAGCCGCCCAGCAGCTACTATGCCGACCATCCGCCAATACCCGTGATCGAGGATCTGGCACTGTTTGAGATCGAAACAGAACGGTCACTGTTGCGCGAACGTATCGCCAAACGTACGAGGATCATGATTGAGACAGGGCTGATCGATGAGATCGCCTCTTTGGAAGCGAAGTTCGGCAGGGCCGCTCATGCGATGAAAGCGATCGGTGTGATAGAGACACTGCAGTTTTTGGATGCACAGATCTCTAAAGATGAACTGGAAACTCTGATTACGACGCACACGGCCCAGCTGGCTAAACG
>JBFEYF010000162.1:0-4855 GCA_041562295.1 Sulfurimonadaceae bacterium | reverse complement strand
GAAGATAAAGAGAATCTGGACAAGAAGCTTTCCATAGAGCTGCGTGACGAAATCGGTTTTATGATGAAAAATATCAATAAGTTCTATGAAGCGATCAAGGAGATCCTGACATCGGCTAAAGCCTCCTCGCATGAGAATGTCAATGTCTCTAACAGGGTAAAAGCGGCATCAAGCAACATATCGGCTTCACTGCAAAAACAGGATGAGATCGTTATGAAAGCTTCGGGCAAGAGCGAAGCGATGAAAACGGTCCTGGAACAGTCGGTCAAAGATGCCCAAAACGCCAAAGAGGAGATCACCCAGGCCAAAAAGAGTCTGGATCTGGTCCATCGCGACACGACGAAGATGATCGATTCTATCCAGCATACCGCACAAAGAGAACAGGAACTTTCTGATAATATTACGCAGTTAAGCAGTGATGCGGAGCAGATCAAAGATGTCTTGACCGTGATCTCCGATATCGCGGATCAGACGAACCTTTTGGCGCTTAATGCCGCGATCGAAGCGGCCCGTGCCGGTGAACACGGTAGGGGGTTTGCCGTTGTAGCCGATGAGGTGCGAAAGCTTGCCGAAAGAACCCAGAAAAGTCTTCTGGAGATCAACTCTACGATCAATGTCATCGTACAGGGGATCAATGATGCCGCAACGCAGATGGATGAGAACGTGGCTGAGATCGGAGAGCTTTCCCAGATGAGCCAGGAGGTCCAGGAGCGTCTGACACAGATGAACCGCTCCGTTGAACATATGGTGAGTGTCACCAATACGACGGCAGAGAGTTCAGAACGCATTGCCAAAGAGACCGAGGATATCATCAATGACATCCACACGATCCATCAGCTCTCAGTCGAGAACAGCGGGCAGGTCGATCAGATCCAGGAAGCGGGAAGCGACCTGCAGTCCCAAACACAGATGTTAAACCAGGTTCTTAACCGGCTTAAGACATAAGATTATTACGTAAGGAACAGATATGAAAAAAATCGCAGTAGCACTATTGGTCAGTATGGTCTCACTTTTTGGTGAAGTCTCGTTTATCAAGGATTACCAAAAAGCGGTAGAGAAAGCCAAGGCGGAAGATAAGAAGATCATGATCATGCTGACAAAAGAGAAGTGCCAGGCGTGCTGGTATATGAAACATGTCACCTTTAAAGATAGTGATCTGGCACAGATGATCGACGACAATTTTGTATCGGTCGAAGTGGATGTGGATAAGGATATGATCCCGATGAATCTGGAGTATATCGGTACGCCGACGTTCTATTTTTTGGATAAAGCCCAGGACCAGCTTTCGCGTGTTGACGGTGCCAGAAATGTTAAAAAGTTCCGTGAACGTATAGATTTTATTATCCACTAAAAGCGGCTTTAACTTTTTAGTGCCTAAGGGTTCGCTATAATTGCGACAAATTTTAGCTAAGGAAATTTTTTATGGGTAGAGCTTTTGAATACCGTAGAGCTGCAAAAGAGAAGCGCTGGGACAAGATGTCCAAGGTTTTTCCTAAACTGGGTAAGACCATTACGATGGCTGCCAAAGCCGGAGGTACCGATCCTGATATGAACCCGGCACTGCGAACGGCCATTTTGAATGCCAAAGCGCAGAACATGCCAAAAGATAATATCGATGCGGCGATCAAGCGTGCGACGGGTAAAGATGCCAAAGATATCTTGGAAGTCAATTACGAAGGGAAGGGGCCTCACGGCGCACTGATCTTTGTCGAAGCGGCGACGGACAACAACACCAGAACCGTAGCCAATGTCAAAAGTTACTTCTCCAAGCTGGGAGGCCAGATGCTGCCGACCGGTTCGTTGGAGTTTATGTTTGACCGTAAAGCCGTATTTACCTTTGATAAAAAGGATGATATGGACCTGGAAGAGATGGAGCTTGAGTTTATCGACTACGGTCTTGAAGAGATCGAAGAGCATGAGGGTACCGTGACCATCACCGGTGATTTTACAGAGTTCGGTAACCTCTCCAAAGCTTTGGAAGATGCTGGCGTGGAGATTACGAAAGCGACACTGCAGCGTATACCGAACAACCCGACAAACTTCAGCGAAGAGCAGATGGAAGATATCGAAAAACTGATCGACCGTCTTGAGGACGATGATGACGTCCAGGCCGTCTATACCAATATCGAATAATCCTGCCTTTTAGCTATAATAACTTCTTATCGCTAAGAGGAGTTATTATGAGTACCACCATCATTCTAGCGGCCGTGGCCGTTATCCTAATATTTTATATCATCGCTATCTATAACAGACTGATTGCACTGCGCAACCATTATGAAAACGGTTTTGCCCAGATCGAAGTACAGCTCAAACGCCGTTACGACCTGATCCCCAATCTTGTCGAGACGGCCAAGGGGTATCTCAAACATGAGGCCCAGACGCTGGAGAAGGTTGTTGCGGCCAGAAACAGCGCCGCAAAGATGCTTGAGGCTGCGGATAAAAATCTGCGTGATCCCAAAACCGTCGAAGCCCTGGGCCGTGCGGAGAGCTCTCTCATGGGGGCTATGGGGAGCTTTAACCTGGTGATGGAAGATTATCCCGATCTCAAGGCCAACGAGAATATGATCAAGCTTCATGAGGAGCTGGCGACGACGGAAAACAAAATTGCCTTTGCCCGCCAGGCCTATAATGACTTTGTCATGAGTTACAACACCTACAGACAGTCGTTTCCCAATGTTATCATCGCCAACAATACAGGCCACAGCCAGGATGCGGCACTGCTTGAGTTTGAAGACAGTGCTCAGATTCAAGAAGCGGTCAAAGTCTCTTTTTAAGAGGATAGCGGGTGAACTTCTTTCAGGCTCAAGCCAAAGCGAAACGGTCGACACTGCTGTTGGTACTACTTTTTACCCTGGCTGTTGCCGGTTTGGTGCTTTTGACTAATATAGTAGTCTTTGTTGCGGTTACCTATCTTGAGTATGAGGATATCGGTTATGCGTTGACCCGTTTTTATGACCACCTGACACCTCAAATAGTGCTTGTCACCTCCTTGTCGGTAGTGGGGTTGGTGCTGTTTGGCTCTTTATCGATGCTCTATCAGCTCTCGGCAGGGGGTTCTGTCGTAGCTTTTTCTCTGGGTGGACAGAAGATCCCCTCCACTACGACCCATTTTCAATACCGCCAGCTGCTTAATGTCGTCGAAGAGATGGCGATCGCCTCGGGTATTGCCGTGCCTCCGGTCTATATTATTCCCGACAGTTCCATCAATGCATTTGCCGCAGGGCATAACAGTGATGATGTGGTTATCGGCGTGACCCAGGGGCTGGTTGATCTTTTGGACAGGGAAGAGATGCAGGGGGTCATCGCCCATGAGTTTTCCCATATCTTTAACGGTGATATGCGGCTAAATATCCGTCTTACTGGGGTACTTAACGGTATATTGATGATCGGTCTGGTGGGCCGGTTTATATTGAGGATGTTTGCCCGGGGGAGCTCCTCTTCCAGCCGTTCCCGCAGCCGTGACAAGGATAGCGGCGGGGGTGCCGTCATCGTTGTTCTTTTAGTCGCGGTCGCCTTTTTACTCATCGGTTACGTGGGAACCTTTATCGGCAATATCATCAAGGCAAACATCAGCCGCAAGCGGGAGTATCTGGCAGACGCCACGGCGGTACAGTACACCCGCTATCCCAAAGGTATTGCAGGTGCTTTAAAAAAGATCGGTTCGGTTGCCTCGGGTTCACACTTAACGGCTCCCTCGGCTGCCACCTACAGCCATCTCTATTTCGCCCAGGGTATAAGCTCTTTTTTTGAGGGGCTGATGGCGACACATCCCCCTTTGGAGAAGAGGATCCGGGCGATTGATCCGAACTGGAACGGCACATATCCGAAAGTAGAACGGCAAAAGTTTCAAGCCAGGCAGTCCAGTGAACCAAAGCAGGCTGAAAAATCAGCGGTTATGGGTGCCGCGGCTGCCGGTATCAAACTGCAGGATATGGGAAGACCCACAAAAGAGCATATCCTTTATGCCCAGAACTTTTTAGAGGGGTTGGATCAGCCGCTGAAAGATCAGTTAGCGGATCCGCTTGGGGCGCAAACTCTTGTTTTGGCGCTTTTAAGCGAAGAGGCTTCCTCTTTAAGAAAACGGCAGTGGGATATGGCCACGGGGGTGTTGCATAAAGAGCTTCAACGCAGCTATACGTTGATCCAAACAGTAGAGCGCAGACACTATATCCATCTGGTAAACCTGATGCTTCCTGCCCTTAAAAATATGACAATAAGTCAATACAGGATATTTAAAGCCCTTTTGATACATTTCATCACGATCGACAAAAAAGTGACGCTCTTTGAGTGGAGTCTGCAGCATATTACCGTACGGCCATTGGAGCGGGCATTTGGATTGGAAAGAAAAAAGAGATTGATCCACTATACTCTGGGTGCGGTGAAAGAGGATACGGAACTGCTTTTTTCCATGTTGGCCCAGATGCAGTACCCAGATGAATCCCAGGCGCAGGCTGTTTTTGAAGCGGCAAAAAAAGCTGTAGGAGCCACGGCATTGGCCTACTGGCCTAAAGAGCGGATCACCTTAGAGCGTTTTGAGACAGCGGTTGCCAACATTGAAATAGCCAAGGCACCGATTAAAAAACGGGTTTTAGAGGGTGCGGTGACGGTGATGCAAAGCGATGCGAAGCTTTCTGTTGTCGAGATAGAGATGATCCATGCCCTGGCGACTATTATGCAGTTGCCGCTGCCCCCTTTAGATATTTAATGTAGATGATATGGACCATATGGATGAGGCTTCATGGAAGAAACAGCGCAAGATGATGCGCGACAAACAGACCAAACGCTTCTACAAGGGAGCATTATAAAACTGAAAAAAACATCACATACCAGTCGGTTTTTATGAAAAAGATGCTAT
>JBFEYF010000161.1:0-4861 GCA_041562295.1 Sulfurimonadaceae bacterium | reverse complement strand
GGCATCGAGTCCAGTGTAAAACGTGCAGCAACCTCTGCAACCCGGCCGCTACCCTTGGTGATGACCAGGAAGTTGATCAATACCAGGATAGAGAAGACAACGATACCGATGACATAGTTGCCGCTGACAACGAAATTACCGAAACTGGTGATGATGGAACTGACCTCTTCGGGCCCTTCATGCCCTTTGGAAAGGATCATACGGGTTGTGGCGATATTGAGTGCCAGGCGGAAAAGGGTGATGATCAAAATCAGGGTGGGGAAGGTTGTCAGATCGGTCGGCTTAGGTATATAAAGCGATATCAGAAGGATCAACACCGACACGGCAATGGAGACCGTAAGCAAAAAATCGAGCATCGCGCCCGGAAGCGGAACGATAATGATGGCAAGAATCGCCATGACAAAGATGACAATGGTGAGGTCTTTAGAACCTGTGACCGTCTTGAAAAACGGCCGCAACAGTTTTAAAGCTTCATTCTGTTTAGCCAATATTCACCAACTTCTGTTCGGAGTTTTCCATGATATCCGCCAAGGTCAATTTGGCTAAAAAGTCGTCAATATGTTCTTGAAGGTTGTTCAGTACCGGCCAGATTTTACAGGAGTCCGCTTTCTCTCCCGGACAGTTGTCTTTAGAAGGGCTACAGTCAAAGACGGCCGGAGTACGTCCTTCGGAAGCTTCCATGATAGAGAGCAAAGAGATCTTGGATGCATCCTGGGCAAGACAAAAGCCCCCGCGTACTCCCTTATAGGAATCAAGGATAGAACACTTGGCAAGGTTTTGCAGTACCTTGGCCAAAAAACTTTTGGAGATGTTGAGCTTTTCGGAAAGCTTTTCGACACCCATGGGCTCATCTTCCTCAGCAAGGATGATAAGTGCTAAAAGCGCGTATTCACTGGCACGGGTCAAAAGCATAAGCGTTCCTATTAAAAGAGGTTTGGATGATTAAATTTAAGGTGATTATACAGCAAATATATGAAAGTTTAATAAAAAAGTGATATAATTACGGTTCACTTTAGGAAGAGTTAAATCTTTTTAAAAATTTTATACCCATCAGGAGGTCATTTATGGCTTTAGATACGGCGAAAAAAGCAGAGATTATTGCTAAGTTTGGTAAAAACCCACAAGATACTGGTTCTTCAGAAGTTCAGATTGCACTGCTAAGTACAAGAATTGCAGAATTGACTGAACACCTAAAAATCAACAAAAAAGATCACGCATCTCGTCTTGGTCTTTTGAAACTTGTTGGTCAGCGTAAACGCCTTATGCGTTATCTAAAACGTACAAACAGAGAGAGCTATATCAAGCTTATCGCAGAACTAGGTATTCGCGACAACAATATCTAATTTCAAGATCCCTTTTCAAGCCCCGCTTGGAAAGAGAGCTTACTACATTTTTGGAAAACCTTCCCCATCCTCACTTCATAACACTTTTTAATTTCAACGTATTTCAACACTCCTAAAACGCTTTTAAACTCCCTAAAATAGATACTTTATGCTATCTTCCTCTCTTTTGTCTCATGCACAGTAACTGTTTAAAAAAAAATTTATATAAAAGACGCTAGAGTTTATATAGAGCAAACTAGAGCGAGGGATTTCAATGAGTGCTGAAGAGAAACAGAAAGATGGTCTAACATTTTTAGAGACAGGTGAAGTGCTGTATGATGATCTTTACCTGCTTTCTGAGACGGATGAAAAAGGTATTGTTACCTATGCCAGTGACTCTTTTTTAAGAGTAGCCAATATGACCGAAGCAGATCTGATCGGGCAACCGCATAATGTCGTGCGCCATCCCGATATGCCAAGGGCTGCATTTAAATCGCTGTGGGACGATGTCCAAGCTAAAGGGTTCTGGACAGGATATGTTAAAAACCAGCGTAAAGGCGGCGGCTTCTACTGGGTATTTGCCACAGTATTAAAACGTATTGATAAGAGTGGGAAGATCTCCTATGTATCTATTCGAGTAAAACCGTCACGTGACGATATTGCCAAAGCAGAAGAGCTTTATAAGACATTGGACTAGGAGAAAAAGATGGCATTTGTAAACAAAAACGCACTAAGTGATCCTTCAAGCAGTAGCAGCAGCGGTAATGCAAGCGCTAACTTGGAAAAAAGACGCCAAAGAACATTGGCCAAACAGCAGCAGATTTCAGAATCGATAGCCAGTGTTTCTAACAATATCCTAAGCAATGCACAAGAGAGTGTCAGTGCGATTGAAGAGCTTAAAAGCTCTATGGAACAGATCGCGACAGCTGCGGAAGAGAACAGCGGAGCCGCAGACCAGGCACTGGAAAATGTGACGGCGATCTCAGGTAATATCTCCCGTATGAACAATTCGATTGACAGTGCTATTACAACAACTTTGGGTACCGGGGATATCATTGCCCACTCGGTTAACCTGATTGATGAGACGGTAGAGCGTATGCAGACTTCTGTCAATGTCGCCAAACAATCTTCTGAAAAAGCCGAAGAGCTGAAAATCAGTTCTCAAAACATCGGTGAAGCGGTCGGGTTTATTGCGAAGATTGCTGACCAGACCAATCTTTTGGCACTGAATGCGGCGATTGAAGCCAGCCGTGCCAAAGAACACGGCAAAGGGTTTGCCGTAGTCGCTGATGAGACCCGTGCCCTGGCCGGTGACAGTGAAAAGAATGCCCAGTACATCTCCGAGCTGGTCAAGAATATCCAGGTAAGCATCGATAAGATTATCGGTAATATTATCGCTACTACCGGTATCATCGATACGACAGGTGAGACCGGAGCACAGCTGAGCCTGAGATTGGTCGAGCTGACCAAAATTACAGGTTTTACGGTTGAAGCGGCCCGTAATATCAACAGCTTTACGGAACGTCTTAACAGCAACGTGGTCGAGGTGACCACTAACGGTGAATTGATCGCAAACTCATCAAGCGAGATCGCCCATGCGGTTGAGAAGACGCTTCATGAGATCGATGTCCAGTCAAAAGCTCTGGCACAGACTGAAGAGGAGCTCAAAGAACTCAATGACTATGCGGAGGATCTGAAGTTCTCGACAGATACGATGAAGACAGCAGAGGATATCGCTTCTAATGCTGATGCGATCAGCGGTTCTATGGAAGAGATCCAAAATTCACTCGGCGGTGTACAGACATCGCTTAATGCTATTGAAGAGTCTTCGCAAAGAACCAATAAATCTGCTTTGGAGAGTAAGGAGAAGGTCGATACTGCACTGGAAGATAGCAGGGATATCGATGCATTACTGGAAATCGTACGCCGTAACTTCGATCTGTTGAAAGTGAGTTTCAGTGACATCAAATATACATTGAACAAGATCAAGTCCAACTTTGAACAGTCGGTCAAAGAGGGGCAGGGAGCCGGTGACGAGCTTGGCAGTATCATGAAGGAGACCCGAAACGTCAATAAGACGGTAGGTAATATCTCCAACAGTATTATCCAGCTTAACATGCTGGCTATTTCAGGAAGTATCGAAGCGGCCCGCGCGGGAGATTTCGGTAAAGGTTTTGCCGTCGTTAGTGGCGATATCAGAAATCTGGCCAAAGACTCTGAAAGCAATACGGAAAAGATTAATGACATCGTTGAATCGATGAATAACGAAGTCAATACTGTTAACAGTGACTGGAATGAACTGCTTGCAGGACAGCAAAATGAGACGATGTCTGTTGACCGTCTGATCAACGAGATCGAGAAAGTATTGGATTCTATTGTTGAGATTCTTGACCGCTTCCAGGGGATCAAGACGATCAATGCCAACAACATGGAAGGGCTGAACCAGGTACTTACCGGTATCGTAGAGATTCAAAAGGCGGTAGATCTAAGTGCCAGAAATGCAATGGAGTCCAGAAAGGCTTCAGATTTGATTATCGATACCATTCACAATATCTCTGAAGGTGTGGAAGATCTTGCTGCTATGGCTGATGAATTACAGCAAGGCTAAATAGATGTCTATTGATGAGGTTCTAATCGTTCGCCATAACGGCAACCTGTTCGGTATCAATACCGAAGTGATAGAACATATACTTCGTGTGTTAGAGATAACACCGGTTCCGCTTTCTCCGACAGAAGTGAGAGGTTTTTGTTCTATCGAAGGTCGTATTATGACGGTTTTGGACCTTTCGCGGCTGCTTTTAAACGATTATGATATCGATACCTCAAAAGATGAAGCGCGTCTTATCTCGGTACACCTGGGTGATATGAACTACTCGATTCTGATAGAAGAGGTGATTAATAATATCACTATTGATAAGAGTCAGCTTGAATATATCAGCGAAGAGAAGCAGCGTCATGACGGAGTCATAGCCGCGTATAAGTATGAAAACGAGATTATCCAGATTCTTGACCTGGCGGTACTGATCCGCAGTATCAAGCGTTTGGAGTTTAAGCGCAAGACGATGGCCGACCGTTTCAGTACGGGCGAGGAACAAAACTATGTCGAACCGGAGCGGCTCAGACGCTACTTCCTTTTCATGATGGGACAGGAAAAGTATGCGATCGATGTCAATAAAATCCGGGAAGTGATTACGGTCCCCGCGGCATTTACCGAGCTCTCTGACAGCAGTGAAGAGATTCTGGGGATGATCACGCTTCGCGAAGAGCTGATCGTCATCATCGATCTGCGCAAGGTCTACGATCTGCCGACCAACCGTGATGAGAAAAACCGGATCATTATCGTGCAGTCTCATGATAAGGTAGTCGGCCTTCTGATCGACAGTATTTTGGATATCGCCGACTTTTCGGCTTCGGATATCGATAACATGCCTGCATCGTTTAAAGATGAAAAGATCTCGGGGATCGCCCATATAGGAGACTCTCTTATCTCTATCGTAGAGTTGGGCATCATAGACACGATCATCGAAAACGAGGCCCGC
>JBFEYF010000160.1:0-4883 GCA_041562295.1 Sulfurimonadaceae bacterium | reverse complement strand
TCCTCGATTTACGGCGGGAACCTACCTACGACACCCTGGACAAAAGATAAAGCGGGACGCGGACCTGCCTGGTCCAACTCTCTTTTTGAGGATAACGCTGAGTTCGGTCTGGGGATGCGGCTTAGTATCGACAGCCATTATCACCGCGCCTTGGAGCTTTTGGAACAATCCGCTGCCAATTTGGATCCGCAGCTGGTACAGGATCTGAAAAGCAGGGATCAGCATGACGAAAAAGCGATTACTGCCCAGCGTGAACAGGTAGAGGCACTTAAAACGGCACTGGCACAATATGATGACCCCACCAGCCATGAACTGGTCTCTTTGTCCGATTACCTGGTCAAGAAATCGGTATGGCTTGTCGGCGGGGACGGCTGGGCCTATGATATCGGGTACGGGGGTGTTGACCATGTCCTGGCAAGCGGTAAGAATGTCAATATCCTGGTGCTGGATACGCAAGTTTACTCCAATACCGGCGGCCAACAGTCCAAAGCGACACCGACCGGGGCTGTCGCCAAGTTTGCGGCAGGAGGTAAACCGGGATTTGCCAAAGATCTGGGGCTTATGGCCATGGATTACGGCAATGTCTATGTCGCGCGTATCGCTATGGGTAAAAGCGAGTCCCAGACACTCAAAGCTTTTATCGAGGCGGAGCGTTTCGACGGTCCGTCACTGATCATCGCTTACAGCCACTGTATCGCTCACGGCTATGATATGCGTTACGGCATGCAGCAACAGGCCAAAGCCGTAGAGAGCGGTTTGTGGCCGCTCTTTAGATTTGACCCCACTCTTATCGATGAGGGTAAACATCCGATGCACCTCGATTATAAAGAGCCCAAACTGCCGGTCGAAGAGTATATGAAGGTGGAAAAACGCTTTTCTGCCCTGCATCAGTCGGATCCTGAGCATGAGAAGCTCTTTTTGCAAAGAGCCCAGGAACATGCCAAAGATATGTGGCAGGAGTATAAGAACCGATCGGAACGTGTCTATATCAAGGGTGACAGCGGTGAATGATCTCAGCACACACCCCTTAATGACCCATCTGGTATCACGTTTAAGAGATATCAGGCTTACCCCTTTGGCTTTTAGGGATACCCTGGGTGAGATCGGACGGCTTTTGGTCTATGAGGCATTATCCCAAAGAACGTTAATCCGCAGAGATATTCCGACATGGAAGGAGAGTATGCCGGTAGAGACACTGGACGAATCACAGATGGTCATTGTGCCGATCCTGAGAGCGGCACTTCCGATGGTGGAGGGGGTTATGCGCCTTTTCCCTCAGGCTACGGGCGGATTTATGGCGATGAAAAGGGATGAAGAGAGTTTTCAAAGCAGACTCTATTATGACCGTCTGCCTGATCTGAGCGGTAAACAGGTGATCCTGTGTGATCCGATGCTGGCTACTGGCGGATCACTGTGTGACGCTTTGGACCTTTTAAAACAAAAAGGGGCAACGGATATCACATCCTTACATATTATCGCTGCACCCGAAGGTGTCAAAGCGGCGATGCAGCGGCACCCGGATGTCAAACTTTTTATAGCCAAGATAGATCAAAAGCTTGAAAACGGTTACATCATGCCGGGTATCGGGGATGCCGGCGACAGAGCTTATAATACCCTCCAGTAGTACTTCTTAATTATTTCTTAGGAATGCAGTGCTGTGACCAAATGGTGACCAAAATTACAAAAACTGTGTTACTATGTGTAGAAGAATCAAAGGATGGGGAAACTTATGTTAAGGAATGTATCGATTAAACATAAGATCATCGGGATGATCACTTTCTTGCTGCTGGTTATGGCCGGGGCAGGGATCACTTCCGTTGTGGTACAAAATGCTATTCAAAGTGCCAATGAAGAGCAGGCGCTGCGTTATGAACAGATCAGCGAAGTCAAAGATTTCGCACAGGCCCAAACAGCGATCACACTTCATGCCATGGATATTATCATCGACAGGGATGAAGGGGTCTCCCAAGAGCGTTCCGATGCGGTCACGGCACTTTTTACAAAGATGAAAAGGCTGCAAAAGCACTTGAACGATTTGGCAGATACGAAAGAGGAAAAAGCTGCAGCGCTGCGTTTGCCGCAACTGCTCACTGAAATGGAAGATGCGGTATATAATCAGCTTTTCCCGACAGTCAACCAGCGCGCCAAAGGTGAAAAAGCGGCTTTTGCTAAACTGGATGATAAAATCGATGCCCTTGAAGATCAAAGTGTTACCATCCTGCATGCTCTGGAGAGAGTGAGAAACGGCAGCAATAGAGCACTGCTTAACGCCTACAGCCAAGCTTTAAGTGAGGTCAATCTGAACGCCATGGATATGATCATTGACCGTTATAAAGGCTTGGATCAAGAACGCGTCGCAACCGTCAAGCTTCTAATACAGAAGATGGATGCCCTTGTCAAAAAGATCTCCCGCAATGCTAAGAGTGTCAAAGAGCGTAAACTGGTTTTTAACCTGGGACAGCATCTGATGCTTTTTAAAAAGATCGTCACCTCTGACCTCTATGCGCAGATCAAAAAAGTGGCCGGGATTGAAGCGGACTTTAGCCGTTTGGATGACCGGGTTGACAGCATCGAAGATGCGATGAGCGAGGCCTTATCTGTGATCAGCCGTTCGGTTGCCCATGAAGTTGCCGAGGCAAAAGAGGGTGTCGAATCGATGAAGACGACGGCCCAGACGATACTGATCGTTATTATTGTGATCGCCGTTGGTTTGGGTATAGCCGGAGGGGTGGCCTTGATCGTTTCTGTTGTCGGGGCTATTGAAAAGATGACAGAGGTTACCTATGATCTTGCCAAAGGTGAAGGCGACCTGACCAAAAGAACGGCGATAAAAAGCCATGATGAGATCGGGGAAGCGTCAGAACACATCGACCACTTCATCGATAAGATCCAGGAGATCATCTCTATCGGGAAACACTCAAGCAATGAGAATGTGGCACTGGCTGAAGAGTTGAGTCAGACATCGGCACAGATAAGTTCTCAAAGCGAAGAGGAAGTGGCTATTGTCAAAGAGACGGTTGCCTTCAGTGAAGAGATACGGCAGGCTATCAGATCCTCTTTGGAAGAGTTTACCAAGGCAAAAGAGGATATCTGTAATGCCAATGAAGAGCTGCGTTCAGCCCAGGAAAACATCCTCTCACTGACTAAGACAGTACAGTCCAACGGGGAGCAGGAGTTGGAACTGGCCAGCCGGCTTAACCAGCTCAGTGTCGATGCGGACCAGGTCAAAGATGTCCTTATCGTCATCTCCGATATCGCCGAGCAAACCAATCTTTTGGCACTCAATGCCGCGATTGAGGCTGCCCGTGCCGGTGAGCACGGGCGAGGCTTTGCTGTGGTTGCTGATGAAGTCAGAAAATTGGCCGAGCGGACACAAAAAAGTCTTTCAGAGATCAACGCAACGATTAATATCGTGATACAGGCGATCAATGACAGCGCCGAACAGATGAATCAAAATGCCAAACATGTGGAGGCTTTGTTATCGGTTTCGGATGAGGTTGAGGAGAAGATTACCAACATCTCATCGGTCATGGAACACGCTGCCGTTGTAACAGGAAGCTCTTATGAGATCTCTGTCAAGACAGACCAAAGTATCGGGGAGATGGCCCAAAAGATAGCAACGATCGAAGAGATATCATCCCAAAACCAATACTCACTCAAAGAGATTACCACAGCAACCGAACATCTCAGCCGGTTGACCTATGATCTGAGTCAAAAACTGGATCAGTTTAAGACGTAGGCCCCAAGACGGCTGAGAGATAGCCTACGACGCGGGTGTCATCACCGGTGGTGTCATAACTGGTACGGTAATCGATGATCTCTTTGTCATACCCTTTTTCTATGGCTGCCGTGACAACGGCTTTGACCCCGATTTTTCCGCAGGCTTCGCATCCCGATTCAAAAGCCTGCATATCAAGTTTTTCGACCGCGTCAATACAGATGGCGTCCAGCAGGTTGGCTTCCTCCTGTGTATAAAAATGGCTCAGATCCGTACTGATGACAATGAGGTAAGAGGGGTTGTCTATAATGCTTTCAATCAGTTGTGCGAGCTCTTCGTAGCGGCACTCCCCGTAAACAATCTCCACCACTTTCGCCGAAGGGAAATAGTGTGCTATAAAAGGCATCTGTACTTCAGTTGAGTGTTCATGGTGGGCTTCGGAAGCATTGCCCAGCCAATCAAACATCTTAAAAAGCTGTTGGGAGAGACGGGTATTGATGGGCAGGGTCGTGCATGGGGTCTGGTAGGCCTGGTCGAGGCAGACCGAAGCGCCCTGCAAAAAGACGCGGTGCGAAGGGCCGATGACGATGACGGTGTCGATATCACTGCTGTTTTTGGCAGCATTTTGAAATGCGGCATTGGCGGTAAACCCGCTGTAGATGTAACCGGCATGGGGAACAATGAGTGCACGGCTTTGAAGCTGTGAGGCATAGTCACTCTCCGATGCTTCCAACCGTCTATTGAACGTTTCGATCATCGCCTCGATCTCTTCGCACTCCGAGGGGTAAAAGGTACCGTTGACTGCACATTTTCGAATAGACATTAAAAGACTCCTTCCAGTGGTTTGCCGCATGTTTGGCAGCACCCGTTTTTGAGATTGTTGATAGTGACATTAAAGTATGAACGTTCGATGAGGAGTGTTTCACACTGTGAACAGTATGTCGGGTTTTCAAGCCCCACATTCCCCATATAGACATAGTGTAGCCCCGCTTTTTTACCGATATCATAGGCTCTTTTCAGGGTGCTGATCGAAGTGGGCGGCAGTGAGAGCTCTTTATAATCGGGATGAAAGGCGGAGATGTGCCAGGGGGTGAAAGGGTCAAGTTCTTTGGCAATAAACGAAGCGATCTCTTCCAGTTCTGCATCAGTGTCATTTTGGGTAGGG
>JBFEYF010000159.1:0-4884 GCA_041562295.1 Sulfurimonadaceae bacterium | reverse complement strand
CGGACCCCCGGCCCGGCATCCACTATTACGTGCGTAACGGCAAAGGCGAACCTACCGGATTCCTGGTCGAGGGGGAGGCGATATGGCCCCATCTGAAACATCTTGGGATTGGGCAAAACGGAGCTTTCGCATCGGTCTTGGGCGAGGTACTGCCGCAACTGAGTGCCCAGGGGATTACCGCTTTATTTGATGCCGCTATTCCCGCTTTAGAGCCGTTCGCTTTTGAAGATATCAGGTTGTTGGAAAAAGAGGGTAAACTGCCGCTTCGCTATTATGCCTCCTATACGGCACTCAACGCAAAGCGTGCCCAGGATGCGGCACAGGAGCTTCAACGGCTGCAAAAAAAGTATGACTCACCCCTTTTAAGGGTCCAGTCTGTAAAGTTTATCAATGACAACTCCGATGATGACAACTATACCATCCTCTTTAGCGAGGATGAGCTTCAGGGGTATCTGGCACCGATAGCGGAGTCGGGTCTGGACGTGATGATCCATACCAGCCGGGACCGGGCCGTGCATGAAGCACTCAATGCCATCGAAGAGGTCAAAACCCGCTATCCCGAAAGTTCCAGCCGTTTCACCCTGGCCCATGTCAATATGGTACGTGATGAAGATTTTAAACGTTTTAAGGATCTGGGCGTGATCGCCAATATCCAGACGATGGATGCCCAGGGCGGCGGGTACAACGACTATCGCTACGGGCTTTACGGTGATGCATGGCGCGACAAGCTGGCACGTTACAACACTTTTTTCAATGAGGGGGTCATTACCAGCGGCAGCAGCGATTACCCCTCCTGCAACCTCTCGCTGCAGGAGTGTTCCCCGTTTGATGCCATCGAGGTGGGTGTGACACGCCAAAAGATCGGCCAGCGTGAGGGGACGGTGCTGCCTGCCGCCACGGAACGGCTGAGTGTCGCCAAGATGATCCAAGCCTACACGATCAATGCGGCCTATCAGCTGCATGCGGAAAAAGAGCTGGGTACACTTGAGATCGGCAAGGCTGCAGATCTTATCATGCTTGATCAGAACCCGTTTGAAAGCCAACAGGAGAAGCTTCACCGTATACGTCCCGTGATGACGATGATGGGCGGAAAGATCGTCTACCGCGCACCGCTTTTAACCCGATACCATTAAAGGAGAACCGATGCCGAAATCGTTGACCATGATACTTTTGTGCAGTGCTTTGCTTTGGGGCGCATTCAAAGAAGAAGATGCGCATGAACACGGTAAAGTGAGCGTGACGGTAGCCGTGGCCGCAGATGAGATGGAGATCGCTTTGCAAAGCCCGCTTTTTAATATAGCCGGCTTTGAACATGAAGCGCACACTGCTAAAGAGCGCACACTGCTAAAAAAACAGACCCGGATGCTTCAGGATCCCGGAGCTCTTTATCAGATCCTGCCGCTAAAGAGCTGCCGTTTTATCCGAGCAGACCGGGAGGGTGAAGCTGATCATGAGGCAGATCATCATGAAAAGCACGCTCATCAGGATATCGAAAGCATCATGCTGTTTCGCTGCACTCAAAAATTGCAGGGGATTGATTTTCAACCGCTTTTTACCACGTTTCCTCTGATAGAGTCGCTTCATCTGGAGTGGATCATCGAGAGCAGACAGGGGAGTCTGCGTTTGGATAAAAAAGCGACGCTGTGGAGTCTTCGACGATGAGTCCCGATCCGGTTATCGAACTGAGTCAGGTCAGTTTCAGCTGGCCCAAAAATCCCAATCCGACACTGATGATTGATAACTTCTCTGTCTTGAAGGGCGAACATCTCTATATCAAGGGGTCAAGCGGTAGCGGGAAGACGACACTGCTGAATCTTTTAACCGGAATCACGACGCCGCAGGAGGGGAGTGTATCGATACTGCAAAAGCCTTTTTCCTCCCTAAACGGCAATCAGCGGGACCGCTTTAGAGCCGATCACCTGGGCGTCGTCTTTCAGCAGTTTAACCTTCTGCCCTATCTCTCTTTGTTGGAGAATGTCACACTCCCCTGCCGTTTTTCCAAAAAGCGTCGGGAAAAAGCGGGCCGTGATCTCAACGGTGAGGCGCGCCGGCTGCTTGAGCATCTGGATATCAGCGGTTCGATGCTGCATCTTCCTGTAAGCCGCCTGAGTGTGGGGCAGCAGCAGCGTGTCGCGGTGGCCAGAGCTTTGATCGGAGCTCCTGAGATCATCATCGCCGATGAACCCACGTCTGCTTTGGACAGTGATAACCGCAGCCGTTTTTTGGAACTGCTGTTTAAGGAGAGCGACCTGCAGGGATCGACACTGCTCTTTGTCTCGCATGACCCCTATATTGCGGATGCGTTTTCCCGTGTCGTAGAACTCTCACAGATCAACGGAGTAACGGTATGACCACATTTATACGTCTGGCGTTAAAAAGTGCGCTTAGCCGCAAGGTGACACTGCTTTTGACGATCTTCTCTCTATCTGTCAGTATGATGCTTTTGATCGGTGTAGACAAGATCCGCAAAGAGGCACGCAACGGATTTATGAATACCCTCTCCCAGACAGACCTTATCGTGGGAGCACGCAGCGGCCCGTTGAATCTGCTGCTTTATTCGGTTTTCCGTATAGGCAATGCGACCAACAACATCTCCTGGGATACCTATACAAAGATCAGCAGCGACCGGTGGGTGCAATGGAGTGTCCCGATCTCTTTGGGAGACTCGCACCGTGGCTACCGCGTCATGGGAACGACACAGGAGTATTTCAGCCGTTACAAGTATGCTGACGGCCGTTCGCTGGCACTAAGCGGGGGGAGATACTTTTCAGATATCTACGAAGCGGTACTGGGATGGGAGACAGCCCGGAAACTGGGCTATAAAGTGGGGGACAGGATCACACTCTCGCACGGGTTGGCCGATACCTCGTTTACGGCGCATAAAGATAAGCCCTTTACAGTTACCGGGATTCTCAAACCGACAGGAACCCCGGTAGACCGTACGATACATACGCCGCTGGAAGGGATCGAGGCGCTTCATATCGATTACCGTTCGGGGGTGAGAATGCCCTATAAGATCTCTGCCAAAGCGGCCCGCGCTTTTGATCTGCAGCCCAAGGCGATTACCGCTTTTATGGTGGGGCTTACAAGCCGCGTGAAGACTTTCAGGATGCAAAGAAAGATCAACGAGTATAGCAGGGAGCCGCTGACGGCGATCATCCCCGGAGCGACTTTGGCCACGCTGTGGCAGACGCTGGAGAGCTTTGAGAAGGTCCTGATGGTCATAGCGTTTTTTGTTTTGGTTACGGCCCTGATAGGCATGGTGACGACGCTGCTTTCGACACTGAACGAACGGCGCCGTGAGATGGCGGTTCTGAGATCCGTGGGGGCACACCCGTACCATATACTGCTGCTGTTTGCTTTTGAGACGGCTTTGGTTATGGTTATGGCTCTGATCGTTGCTGTTGCGATGCTGTACGGACTGATACTGATCTTCAAGCCGCTGCTTTTAGATCACTACGGTCTGTATATCACAGTGACCGCTTTAGATCTTTCACAGTGGATGATGGTGGCAGGCGCTTTGGCTGTCGGGCTTCTTTTTAGCCTGATACCGGGCTGGATCGCCTATAGAAGGTCCTTGCAAGACGGACTGCAGCTTAAATTTTAAGGAATAATAATGCGACTATTTAGATCACTGCTCATAGGGGCTGTTTTCGCGGCGGCTCTATCCTCTTTGTATGCCAAAGATAAGGGGTATAAACAGGTTACCTGGGAGGTGCTTATACCCAAGGCCTACCGTCCCGACGTGATCATGGGCAAGTATAAAAAAGAGCTTGACGGTCTCAAAGAGGGGGACCCCAAGCTTTTCGATATCTATGAGAAGATCCAAAAAGAGTTTGATAGTGCTCCGATTGATCCGACGATCAACGGGATGATGGTCAAGCTTCCAGGGTTTATCATTCCGTTGGAAGATGGTGCGGGGGTGATTACGCAGTTTCTTTTTGTCCCCGAAGCCGGAGCCTGTATCCATGTCCCGCCGCCGCCGGTGAATCAGACGGTTATGGCGACGATGAAAAAGGGGGTCAAGGTGAAGTTTGAGAGTGCCTACGACCCTTACTGGATCAAAGGAAAGATCGTCACCCAATCGACCAAGACGGGTAAAGCCGAAGCGGGGTATAAAATCATCGATGCGACGGTGGAACCCTATACGGAACCCTAAAGCCTATTTACCAATGATTAAAGATGCGACGCTATAATAACTTCATTATTTTAGGGAGTCGTTTTTTATGTTGGAAAGAATAGAACTACTACGCAGTGAGATAGCCAAAGCAGTTGTCGGACAGGAGAAGATGATCGACGGTCTGTTGATTGGTCTGCTTACAGGCGGTCACATCCTTATCGAAGGGGTACCGGGTCTGGCCAAGACGACAACAGTCAATGCACTGGCCAAGGCATTGGGACTCGATTTTAAACGGGCACAGTTTACCCCCGATCTGCTTCCGGCCGATATCCTGGGTGCGGAGGTCTATGACCCTCAAAAGAACATTTTCAAGATTAAAAAAGGGCCGATCTTCACCAATTTGCTACTGGCTGATGAGATCAACCGTGCCCCGGCCAAAGTACAGTCGGCACTGTTGGAAGTGATGCAGGAGAAGCAGGTGACGATCGGGGATGAGACCTTTAAGCTTGATCCGCCGTTTTTCGTCATGGCGACACAAAACCCCGTAGAACAGGAGGGGGTTTACCAGCTTCCCGAAGCGCAGCTTGACCGTTTCATGCTCAAACTGGTTGTCGGATATAACACGAAGGAAGAGGAGCTTGAAGTGGCACGCCGTATCGCCAGCGGTGTCACGCCCCAGATCGAGACGGTCGTGAGTGTCGACGATCTGACCAAGATGCGCGATGAGGTCCTTAAAGTCCATATGGACCCCGAGGTTGAGCGTT
>JBFEYF010000158.1:0-4906 GCA_041562295.1 Sulfurimonadaceae bacterium | reverse complement strand
GTTCCTCTTATCTTTGCTGCGGCGCTGCTAAGCTTCGCGCACGGTGCCAATGACGTTGCGAATGCCGTCGGTCCTCTTGCAGCGATCAACGACGCTATTACCAGCGGTGCTATCAGCAAAAAAGTCGGTATCCCTATCTGGGTAATGCTTATCGGTGCTATCGGTATCTCCGTAGGTCTTGCGCTTTACGGACCGAAACTGATCCGAACGGTAGGTAGCGAGATCACGGAACTTGACCGTATGAGAGCCTTCTCTATCGCTATGGCTGCAGCTATTACTGTTATCGTAGCTTCTCAGCTTGCATTGCCTGTATCTTCAACGCACATTGCAGTGGGTGGTGTTTTCGGTGTCGGTTTATTGCGTGAGTTCTTGATCCGTAGAGACATCAAAGATGAAGATGCTTTAAAACTTGCTTCTTTAAAAGAGGATCATGAAGGTGTCGAAGAGTTCATCAAGCGCTTTAAAAGTGCCCCTACAAGTGAACGTGAAAAGATCCTTGAAGAGGTTAAAAACAAAAAATCTGTCATCAACAAAGAGCTTAACCTCGGTAAAAAAGATCGCAAAATGCTCAAAAAACTGTTCAAGCACGAACTGGTTAAGCGTTCTGCTATCCAAAAAATTATCGCTGCGTGGATCATCACGGTACCAGCAGCAGCACTTCTTTCAGCACTTCTTTTCTACGTGATTCGCGGATTTATGCTTCCAGCCTAATTTGGCCTGGAAGTTTAATCCCTCTTTTAACTCTCTTAAAGTATTATCACACAAACTGTTAACCATATTATTAACAAGGACTCTTTATGCCTTTTTCTCCCGAAAAAAGAAAGGGTACCATCAGCGGTATCATCTTTGTTTCCATTTTTGCCACAGCTGCTACCCTGTTGGCCCAAATCCCCGTTATCTCCCACCTTCATATTTCACCGTTAGTTATCGGTATCGTTTTGGGAATGTTCTATGCCAATACACTGGGTAACCATATCCCGGAACCCTGGGAACCGGGGATCACCTTCTCCGGTAAGAAGATCTTGCGTTTCGCGATCGTCTTTTACGGTTTCAACCTGACCTTCCAGCAGATTGCGGAAGTGGGTATGGCCGGTTTCATGGTCTCTTTGGTAATGTTGACCACGACTTTTCTGATCGGAACCTATGCCGGTATCAAATTTTTCAAGATGGAAAGTGACACCTCTATGCTGACAGCTTCGGGTGCAGCGGTGTGTGGTGCTGCAGCGGTTGCGGCTACCGAACCGGTACTCAAAGCCGAGTCTCACAAAGTCGGAATCGCCGTCGGAATGGTCGTTTTATTCGGTACGATCTCGATGTTTTTATACCCTTTTATCTATCCGTTGCTTGATATGGACCCCGCAACATTCGGTATCTACGTCGGCGGTACGATCCATGAAGTTGCGCAGGTTGTAGCGGTTCCGGCTTCTATCCCGCTTGCAAATGCTACAGAAGCTGCAGAGATGGCCAACAATGCGGTTATCGTTAAGATGACCCGTGTCATGCTGATCGCACCGATGCTTATTATCCTCGGTCTGTTTATCTCCTACACTATGCGTAAAAAAGGGGGAGAAGGGAGCAAAGTACCTCTGGTTATCCCGTGGTTCGCGGTCTACTTTGTAGGTATGGCCGGTATCAACTCCTTGGATCTTATCCCTGCTGCCATTGTGGATGTGATCAAAGTTATCGACACCTTCTTGTTGACAGTGGCCATGACGGCTCTGGGTATGAATACACGCTTTGCCAAGTTTAAAGAGCTGGGTATGGCACCGCTTCTTACAGCTACGGTCATGTTTGTATGGCTGGTTGTCGGCGGTTATTTCGTCACAACCTGGGCTGTATCCATTTTTTAAAGGTAACCTATGATTAAAAGTCTTTTTGGCGGTAAAGAGCCCTCTACAAAAAAGAGTGAACGGGAAGAGGCTATTGAAGCCTTTTCCAAGATATGCGCCAACTGGAACCTTGAACAGATCCAAAACTATGTGCGCGGCCGTGATGACAACCACAAGCTTACCGATGCGGGTCTTGCAGCTATTATCTTAAAGTTTATCAACCATAAGAGTCATGATAAGAAAGCCCCCAACGGCCACAGACGCGAGTTTGAACCCTATGACAGGGTAGAACGCACCAAAAAAGGGCTGGATATTGTTCTGGCTATTATGGTCAAAAGCGAATTCAAACCGGAGTCACTGGAACTGGTCAAAGCGTTTACGGAACACTTCGCCGATGTGATTCAGGATCTGGATAAACAGCTTTCCCAGACCTACGCCCATAAACTTAAAGAGACCTATAAGCAGGCTCATATAGCCGCTTTAACCAAAAGCAAGATGAAAAGAGCTCTGGATATCAGTTTCGACAAATAATAGATCACTCCCTCTCTTTTAAAAAACCTTCCAACGCCTCTTGAGGCAGGGGTTCACTCAGGTAGTACCCTTGCGCATAATCGATGCCCATCATCTGACACTTTTTAAATACAGCTTCATTATGGACATACTCAGCGATGGTCTTGGCACCGATCTGCTGGGCAAACGATACGATCGTATTGACCGTCTTGAAACTGAGCTCGTCATGCTCCAGATCTTTGATGAACCTACCGTCGATCTTGACGTAATCGACATCCATCATCGATATATGGGCAAAGTTGGAGTGCCCCGTACCAAAATCGTCGATTGCAACTTTAAAACCCATCGCTTTAAGTTCCGTGATCAGTCTGCTTACCGTCGCCTCATCTTCAAAGGTCTGTGTCTCCAAGATTTCAAAAATGATATTGCCGGCACAGACGCTGCAGTCGGCAAGCTTTTTCTTGACCACCTCTATAAGCCGCATCTGCTCGAAGTCCTCAAAAGAGGTATTGATAGAGAACTCTATATCGGGAAAGTGTCGAGCTCTCTCAAAGACCTGATCGACCATCGTCAAGGTGATCTCATGCAGCTTTCCAATCGATGCCGCCGCGGATAAGAACCTGTAGGGTGCGATGAAGGCATCATCCCGTTTCATGCGTACCAGGGATTCAAACTTCTCCACCCTGCCGCTGTGATAGTTCAGGATCGGCTGAAAAAATGCGACCATCCTTCCTTCACGCAACGCCTCTTTGACTTCTCTACTCCACTGCAGGTTCTCCTCGTAGCGCTTGGTCACGTTATGCACCTCATCATAGATGACAAAACCGCCGACTGCATGCTGCAATGCCTCAGAGAGTGCTATATGGGCCTGACCGATCAGATCGATACCGTCTTCACAACTGCCCAATGCCACCCCCGCTGCAACGGTCAGACTGATATCGATCCCTTCGCAACTGATCGTCTCACCCGTAATCGATTCCAAAACCTCTTTAAGAAGCGCTTTCATCGACTCCTGCTCTATATCCAGACGTACCGCGACCGTATCTCGGTTTTCCCGGTAAAATTTAGCCTGTGTGACCGAACGCTTCAAAATCTCTATCATGCCTGCCAAGGCAGCCTCTCCGATATGGTGCCCGAAGATATTGTTGTAATGATCAAAATTGGTCAGTTTAAAAAAGATCAGGATACGCCTTTTTTTGGCGATATCAAGTTGCAGCTTGCGGTGGTTAAAAAGTCCCGTCGCTTCATCATAGTTAACCAGTCGGATCAGCCGCTCATGGGTCTGGTTCAGGTTATCGTTAAGCAGTCTCAGCTCTTTGACCTCGCTTGTCTCTACAATAAGCGGTTCATCCTCACCCAGCTTGGAAGAAAAGGATACGATGCGCCGCACCGGATCGGATATCTTACGCGCCAAAGAGCGGACACTTTTAAACATATAAAGAAAATAGAGCAGATAAAAGAGTGTAATCGCCCCGATAATATAAAGCCCGATGAGGCGTGTCTTTTGGGACATCTGCTCCAGGGGACCGTAGATATCATCATAATCCGCACAAAAGAGGATTGAGAAGCTTGTCCCTTCGATCGCCTTGGAGAAGATCAGTTTATCTCGCTGGGCAAACATCTTGGTATCCACCGGCATAAGCGGTGCACCCTCTCTGCCTTGGGATACATCCCGGTAGTTTTGGTAAAAACTGCGCACCTGCACATCTTTGAAACTGCGTTTTTCATCGGATGAAAGCAGCAGCCGGTTTTGTTCATCGACAAGCATCGCGTAGGCGTTAAAGGGGAGTTTCATCTGCATAAAAGTCTCGGCACCCTTGTTTACCGTGACACTGACACCGATAACGCCGATAAAACGGTCCCCGGCATACAGGGGAGAGAGATAGGCCCCCATCTGCCCGAAGTATGCCGCCCAGCTCTCACCGTACAGCGGCAAAAACCTGATCTCACGCTTGGGGTTGTGCGACGGATCGGCTTCAAAGTAAAAGCGCTGCTTGGTGACATCCAGATCGGAAGAGAGTTCATTGGGCACATCAATGGGCGGATAAAAAAGGGACTGATATTTGGAAAGGTTGATCCAGGCGCTTTGGATCAGTTTCTCATTGGCCTTGACGACATGCTCCAGGTGGGGCTGAAGCAGTGAAAGCAGCTCCAGCCTCTTGCTATCTTCTGCTTTAAGCTTGTTTAGGTTCGTCGTATAGACCGAACTCAGCCCCTTTTTCTTGCCGTCACGATAAAATCCCTGATCATAATAGAGCTTCAGCTCCTTAAAACTGTACCGCCCGGGGTACGCGAACATCCTATTGGCAAGCAGTGTCAACTGGGAGATCTCATGCTGCACCTGTATAAACTGCTGCTGGATCTGTTGTGCCGTATGTTCGGCGATCTCTGAAAACGATTCGGAGGATATCGATTCCAGGCTCTCTTTGGTAGCAGACGTATGGCGTTCATTCATCCAAAAGAGCGCGAGGATCAAAGAGATCTCGATAAAAAAAATGGGGATCAGTGAGGCGGAGAAGAATTTGGAGAGAATCGTTTTATAGATACTTTTCACGCTTCTCTCCTTT
>JBFEYF010000157.1:0-4942 GCA_041562295.1 Sulfurimonadaceae bacterium | reverse complement strand
GCGATCGGGGATATGGCACTTTTGGGTATGAACTTTATCGGTTCTTATGAAGCGTTTGCCGGAAGTCATGCGCTCAATCATAACCTGACCAAGGCGCTTTTGGCAGACCCGGAGAGTTTTGAGATCGTGGAGATCGATGAAGCCGTTGATGCCGAGTTCGAAAAGGTCTATGCCTAAGGTCGATATCATTGTCATAGCTTTGGCTGCACCGATACAGGTGGGGGTCTATCGAGATGGCAAGCTTGAGAAGGTCTTTAGAAACGAGAAGCAGGCATCAGACTATCTGCCTGAGGTCTTTGATATTTTGCTGGGGGCCTATTCCATCGCCTCCATAACCTATGCAAACGGGCCGGGCAGCTTTATGGCGATCAAGATGAGTTATCTTTTCTTGAAAACGCTTGAGATCGTCAAAGGCATAGAGCTGCTGGCGGCATCCGCCTTTGAGTTTAACGGTTTTACGCCTATCAAAGCGATGGGCAAGCTCTATTTTCATTATAACAACGGGGCTATCATTACACAGCCTCTTGGAGATGCGACATTGGCACCGATGGAGCTTCCGAATGTGTATGAACGTCAAAAATATTCAAAGCAGACAGAACCCAATTATATTCTGCCTGCGGTCAGTTAAAAAGGTATAAACAACTATGGTCATCAGTGTCCCTGCTACCAGTGCCAATCTCGGTCCTGGATTTGATACATTAGGTCTTTCGTTGGATCTTCGCAATTTTGTCGACTTAAAACCTGCAAAGTTCTTTTCGGTCTCTATTAAAGGTGAAGGGGCAAACAACCCCCGCCTTAAGGGTAACAACATGTTTGTTAATATCTTTTTTGAGCACTATAAGAGCATCACGGGCAAGCGTGACAACTTCCGTTTTGTCTTTAACAACTCCATTCCGCTGTCACGGGGACTAGGCAGCAGCTCCGCGGTCATCGTATCGGCTATTACGGCCGCTTACGAGGCTGCAGGGGTGCGTATCTCCAAAAGAAAACTGCTTAACCTGGCACTGACCTATGAACCCCATCCGGATAATATCACCCCGGCGATTATGGGCGGGTTCAATACGGCAGTTGTGGAAAAAGGGAAGGTTTACAGCCAGAAAAAGGCGTTGCCGAACTATCTCCAGGCAGTGGTTGTCATTCCGAACAAGCCGATATCCACGGCACAGTCTCGTACGAGTCTGCCTAAATCTTATTCCAAAGAGACGGCGGTCTACAACCTCTCACGCTCCTCTTTGATGGTGAGCGCTTTTTTCAATGAGAACTGGGAGCTGTTGCGTATCGCCAGCCGTGACCGCTTTCATCAAAAGATCCGTATGAAGTCGCTGCCGGAACTTTTCAGCGTACAAAAGATCGCTATAGATAACGGGGCACTGATGAGTACCTTGTCCGGGAGCGGATCGACCTTTTTCAATATGGTCTACGCAGAGGATGCACAGAAGCTGGCAAACAAACTTTCGAAGCGTTTTGGCGATTTTCGCGTAGAAATACTCGATTTTGACAATGACGGCGTCGTTGTGAGCGAGAAATAAGAAAGTTTTGATATAATGCCGTTATCGAAAAAAGCTCCTATACGGATGTGTATACAATGTCGTAACCGCATTGAGCAGCAGGATCTGGTCAGATTACAGTGTATAGATCAGACTATTGTAAGATATACAGGAAGCGGAAGAAGCTTTTATATTTGCCACACATGTAAAGGACTGCCGGGTACGGTAAAGCATCTAAAAGGGCGATGCAAAGTACCTAAAAGTCAAGCAGAAATATTTGAACAAAAACTAAGGGAGACCCTCACTAATGGATAAAGTTCGTGTCCACGAAATAGCAAAAGAGCTCGCAGCACACAGTAAAGATGTCGTTGACAAAGCGATCGAGATGGGGCTGGATGTCAAAAGTGCTCAAAGCACCTTGACAATGGAAGAGGCGGAAAAGTTGATGAATTATGTCATGAACGCGCCAAAGCCAAAAGCACCGGCAAAAAAACCTGCAAAAAAAGCAGCTCCGAAAGAGGAGAAGCAGGCAGAAACTGAAAATGAGCCTAAAGAAGAGGCTAAAGCAGAACCTGAAAAGACTTCGAGTGAAGAGGGCACTAAGAAGAGTGAAAAGGCTGCGAAAGAGAAGAGTGAGGATACAGCGGAAAAGAGTGCTGAAGCCAAAGCAGCCAAACCTGAGTCACGCCGTAAAGGCTTGACGATTGTCAAGAAGAAAAAACCTGCCGCAGCATCAAAAAGCGAAGCTTCTGCAAAGAGCAGTGAAGAAGATAGAATTGTAACCAACTACGGGAAGATGTCTGAAGCCGCCAAAGCGGAACTGGCCAAAAAGAAGAAAAAAGCTGCCAAGCATATGGAAGCTCAAAAGCATGAGCATGGCGAGCGTCTGGAGATTGTCGGAAATGATTTCGGTGATGTCTCTTACGATATGGAAGAGGAGCAGGTTCAGCTTATCGACTACCGGGATGAGCAGGCGCGTATTGATCTTCAGGAACAGCTGAAAAAAGAGCAGGAAGAGCAGCGTATCAGACGTGCACAGCAGCAGGCAGCCGGCGGTAAAAAGAGTAACTTTACGCAAAACAGAAGTATCAGCCGCGGTTCACGTAAGCGTAAGCGACGTAAAGTTATCGAGACAGATAATACCCAGGTGACCAGTATCGAGATCCCGGAAGATATCCGTGTCTACGAGTTTGCCGAAAAGATCAACAAATCGGTTTCCGAAGTTATCACAGTTTTGTTTAACCTCGGTATGATGGTGACCAAGAATGACTTCCTTGGCAAAGATGAGATCGAGATCCTTGCGGAAGAGTTTGAAGTTGAAGTCCATACGATCGACCTGACTGAAGAGTTCGACTATGAGCAGGATTATCACGAAGATGATGAGCATGAAGATACGGATGCGGTAGAACGTGCACCGATCGTTACGATCATGGGTCACGTAGACCACGGTAAGACATCACTGCTTGATTATATCCGTGAATCTCGTGTCGCAGCGCGTGAAGCGGGCGGTATTACGCAGCATATCGGTGCGTACAGTGTCGAGAAAAACGGGAAGATGATCACATTCCTGGATACTCCGGGTCACGCGGCATTCTCTGCTATGCGTCAGCGCGGTGCGGATCTGACCGATATCATTATTATCGTTGTCGCTGCAGATGACGGTGTCAAACCTCAGACGGTAGAGGCGATTAAACATGCCAAAGAGTCCGGTGCACCGATCATCGTAGCACTCAATAAAATGGATAAAGAGGGTGTTCAGCCGGACATGGTCAAAGGACAGATGGCAGAACATGGTCTTAACCCTACAGATTGGGGCGGAGATACAGACTTCGTTCCGCTTTCTGCCAAGACCGGTGACGGTGTTGAAGAGCTATTGGAACATATCCTTGTCCAGTCGGAAGTACTGGAACTAAAAGCAAATCCTGATCACCGTGCCAAAGCGGTTGTCGTGGAAAGTAGTATCGAAAAAGGACGCGGTCCGGTTGCAACGGTCGTTATGCAAAACGGTACGCTGAATATCGGCGATAATATCGTTGCCGCTGCGGCATCAGGCCGTGTTAAAGCGATGCTTGACTCTAACAAGAAGCCGATCAAGTCGGTAGGTCCGTCTCAGACTTGTGTGGTTGTCGGTCTGGATACCGTACCTGCTGCAGGTGAGACACTGATCTCTACGGCTACAGACAAAGAGGCCAAAGAGTATGCTCAAAAACGTCATGAACATGATCGTCATAAAGAGCTCTCAGTGAGTACCAAAGCATCCCTGGATGAACTTTCAGCGATGATCGCCGAGGGTAACCTTAAAGCTCTGAAAGTGATCCTGAAAGCGGATGTTCACGGTTCACTTGAAGCGATCAAGTCTAGCCTTGAAGTGCTGAGAAACGATGAAGTTAAAGTACAGATCATCTCTTCGGCAGTCGGCGGTATTACGCAAAACGACGTTGATCTGGCTGCAAACAGTGAAAATGTTATCATCCTGGGCTTTAATGTACGTCCTACGGGTGCGGTTAACGCTTCGGCAAAACAAAAAGCTGTCGAGATTAAGACCTACTCGGTGATCTACGAGATGATCGATGATGTTACTGCGACACTTTCAGGTATGATGAGCAAACGTGTCCGTGAAGAGAATACCGGTCAGGCTACGATCCGAGAGATCTTCTCTGTACCTAAAGGTAAAGTCGCCGGATGTATGGTTGACGACGGTAAAGTGGTACGCGGCGGTAAGATCCGTGTTATCCGTGAAGGTGTTGTCATCCATGTTACAGAAGTCGCAAGTCTTCGCCGCTTTAAAGATGAAGTCAAAGAGGTCGGTAAAGGTTATGAGTGTGGTATCATGCTTGATAACTACAACGACATCGAGGTCGGTGATGTATTTGAGACCTTTATTGAGGTAGAGGAAGCTGCTGAACTGTGAATCCCGCAGAGATTAAAAAATTAAGAACCGAGTCGCTTTTAAAAGAGTTGATCCCGGAAGCACTTTCCCAGCTTGGGGATGAGCGCCTGCATGAACTGAGTGTCTTGGAAGTTGTCTGTTCAAGAGGGCGCAGTGATGCGAAAGTCTATCTGGACCCCGCTTTTTGTGAAAAGAACGAAGAGGGGCCTTTCTTAGGACAGCTTCGCAAAGCCCGTAATGTGATAGAAAACTATATCAAGAACGATCAGGGTTGGTACCGCTGTCCCAAACTTACATTTGAATTCGACCGCCAGTTAGAACACACCAACCGTATGGATGAACTTTTTGCCAAGGCCCGTAAAGAGATGGGTATTGATGAAGATAAGGAGTAGAGGATGAGTCTTGAAACCGATGTTGAAAACATGGTAAAAGCTGCCGGTATGGAGCTTTATGATACAGCGATTACTTCTAGAAACGGTGAAACGATCTACGAGGTGATGGTAACCTCTGCCGAAGGTGTGACCCTGGACCAGTGTGCGGAGCTCTCCCATATGCTTTCACCGCT
>JBFEYF010000156.1:0-4971 GCA_041562295.1 Sulfurimonadaceae bacterium | reverse complement strand
AGGGTGATGAGGAGATCAGGTTTCAGGTTTCCGCCAATCATACAGAAAAAGATATCGATCACGTGTTGGAAGTTTTGAAGCGTTTTTAGGAACCTCGGGGATACTACCGTTATTTTTATATTTTGGCAGAGTCTGCCAAAAGTGCACGTGCACTGTATGCCAACAGTATATATTGCGAAGAAATCACTTTTTTGAAATATTTTAGTCTTTTAATTATTTGAACAAAAGTCTAATTTTTGTATCATTCGACATAGAAATTAAATAAATACTTTCTTGTTGTCATAATCACATGCGGATGTGGTGAAATTGGTATACACGCCAGACTTAGGATCTGGTGCTTTACGGCGTGGAGGTTCGAGTCCTCTCATCCGCACCACCTTAGATATTTCCCAAAAAAACATTACGTGTATCAACTGTTTCTTACCAAAGAGTGATTGCTATCTTCTTTACAGGCGTTATATATTTTTGTATACTACGGTAGATTTTAAGAGGGTTGTGTGTGAATAACGAGATCGATGGGCGCTTATGGGTCAGTAAATCGGATAAAAGCTTTTTGGGCAAAGGGCGCATAGAGCTTTTGGAACAGATTGAACGCGAAGGATCTATCAGCAAAGCTGCCAAGGCGATGAAGATGAGCTATAAGGCGGCCTGGGATGCTATCGATGCGATGAATAACCTTGCTGAAGAGCTGTTGGTGGAGCGGGTTACCGGAGGTAAAGGGGGCGGTGGTACCCGTTTGACCCCCTATGCCAAAGAGCTTATCGCGACCTATAAGGTTTTAGACGAAGAACATCGCCGTTTTATGGAACAGCTTACCCTTCGTATGAACACAAAATCGGGACAGATGAAACTGCTCGATCATATGTCGGTTCAGGTGAGTGCCCGTAACCAGCTTTTGGGAAGCGTCATAGCGATGCAACAAAAAGGGCTTAACACGCTTGTAACGCTTAAGCTTAAGGGTGATGACCGCATTACTGCCGAAGTGACTCACGACTCTGTAGAGCGTATGCAACTGGGTGAAGGTGAGAGTGTCTATGCCCTTTTTAAAGCGGGCTCGGTCAGACTGAGTGTCACCCCGTTGGAACGTGACCCTTTGGTCAATAGCTTTGAAGGGAGTATCGACCGTATCGAAAGAGAGCAGGGGCTGAGCGAAGTGATAATCAGGCTTTCAGGAGGCAGCAGCATCTGTGCATCTGTCGAAGGCTCTTTTTTAGACACAAACCCGCTGCATGAAGGGAGTGTCATCTACGCCGCATGCAGGGCGGATACGATCATTTTGGGTCGTCAGTAGAACTCTATTTGCATACCATAGTAGCATGCGATCATATGTTGCATAGCAAAGGATAAGAAGTGAAACAGATTTTGGCCATAGTATCTATTGCCGTTTCGGTATTGAATGCCGGTACGATCACTGTTGCGGCTGCCGCAAACGTCAGTTATGCTATGGAAGATCTTAAAAAGGCGTTTAACAGAGTGCATCCTGATATCAAGGTGAAAGTGACACTGGGCAGCAGCGGCAAGTTGACCGCCCAGATCAAAAACGGTGCACCCTATCAGCTTTTTATGGCTGCGAATATGAAATATCCTGAAGCTCTTTATAAAGAGGGGATCGCGATAACGAAACCTCTGGTTTATGCCCGGGGGAGTTTGGCTTATCTAAGCAGGAAAAAGATAGACTTTTCTCAAGGGATTTTAGTGGTCGTAGACCCTAAGATCAAAAGAGTAGCCGTGGCCAATCCCAAGACGGCACCCTATGGAAAGGCAGCCGTGGAGGCACTGAAAAAAGGCGGTGTCTATGAGAACGCCACAAGAAAGTTTGTTTATGCGGAATCAATCTCCCAGACCGTAGCTTATGCTATCACTGCTGCAGATATCGGACTTATCGCCAAATCGTCACTTTTTAGTCCCAAGATGGCGCGCTTTAAAAAGGGTATCCACTGGGCGGATGTTGACCCTAAGCTTTATACTCCGATCAATCAGGGTATCGTTATGCTCAAAAAAGGTATGACCGAGAGTGATGTGGCGGCATTTTACACTTTTATACTAAGCTCCCAAGCGAAAAAAATCTTCAAAAACTACGGATATTTAGTACCATGAATCTTATTCCTGCTACCGTCTTATCGATACAGAGCCTTCAATCGCTTACTACAGTGAGCTTTGATTTTCAAAGCACGGTTTTACACATGATCTCTTTGCAACTGCCCGAAGGCGTCGTTGCCGGCCGTCAGGTGACACTGGGGATAAAATCCTCCGCGGTGACACTGATAAAAGATATAAAAGTACCTACCACTGATGCCAATGCACTTCCGGCAGTCGTCTCATCTATCGGTCATGGAGAACTGCTTTGTACCGTACAGTGTGAGGTCAACGGGTTGTTAATCGAGGTTCTGATGAGCCGTAAAGCTTATGAAGGGCTTGATCTGCACCTTCACGAGAGCGTGATACTTTTAATTAAAGAGAGTGAACTTTTTATTTCGGGAGTCGATGATGTTTGAGATAGTGAGTCAACTGGACTTTGAACCTTTTATCATCTCGTTTAAACTGGCACTGATTACGACGCTGATCCTTTTTATTATCAGTCTGCCGCTGGCTTGGTATCTGTCACAGAGCCGTTCACGAATGAAGCCTGTATGGGAAGCGTTGACCGCACTGCCTATTGTATTGCCCCCCTCTGTTTTGGGATTTTATATCCTCTATACACTCTCCTATAACTCGCCGCTGGGTGCTTTTTTCCAGGAGCATTTCGGAATAGATCTGGTCTTTAACTTTACAGGCCTGGTGATCGCAAGCTGCTTTTACTCTCTGCCTTTTATGGTGCAACCGCTGCAAAGCGGCTTCGAATCGCTTTCAAAAAATATGCTCGAAGCTTCCTATATCAGCGGCAAGTCCCAATGGACGACACTGTTTCGTGTTGCGCTTCCCAATATGAAGCCGGCGCTGATGACAGCACTGATTATCACCTTTGCCCATACGGTCGGGGAGTTCGGTGTCGTCTTGATGGTGGGCGGCAGTATCCCGGGTGAGACCAAAGTCGCGTCGGTCGCTATTTATGAGATGGTAGAGATTATGGACTATACGACAGCCCATATCTACTCGGGCATCCTTGTAGCGCTCAGTTTTGCGGTACTGGTAAGTGTCTATATCTTCAACCAAAAACAGCGCAAAAAACTGGGAGGCCTGGTATGATCCATTGCGTCATTAACAAGGAGCTTCACGGCAGTAACGGCTTGATAGAGCTGGCAACGGATCTTTTTGTAACTCAAGGGAGCTTTACGGCACTAACGGGTGCCAGCGGTAGCGGTAAGACGACACTGCTGAGGATTTTGGCCGGCCTGGAAACGGTCAGTTACGGTAAGATCATCGTGGATGATGAGGTATGGCTTGACAGTGAGAAGAAGATCTTTTTACCTCCGCAAAAACGGAGTATAGGGTTTGTTTTTCAGGATTATGCACTCTTTATGAATATGAGTGTCGAAGAGAATCTTCTGTATGTGAACAAAGATCATGAACTGGCAGAGGAACTGCTTGAGATGACGGGTCTGAGTGCTTTACGCGACCGTTATCCCGGGACACTCTCAGGCGGACAAAAACAGCGGGTCACTCTTTGCCGGGCGATGATGAAAAAGCCCAAACTGCTGCTTTTGGACGAACCGCTTTCAGCCATCGATATCCAGATGCGGGCTTCACTGCAGCAGACCCTTCTCAAACTGCATCAGACCTTTGGAATGACGACGATCATGGTAAGCCATGACCCGAGTGAGATCTACCGGTTGAGTGACAGGGTGATGCTCATGGAGCAGGGCAGTATTGTCAACGACGGTACCCCAAAAGATATCCTGCTTAAAACACGGGGAAGCCAAAAGTTCTCTTTTGAAGGGGAAGTACTGAGTATCGAGAGGGTTGATCTTTTGTATATTGCGGTGATTGCCATCGGGCAGCAGCTTGTTGAGGTGGTCCTTAATGATGCGGAAGCGGCTACAGTCAAAGCCGGAGATAGGGTACAGGTCGGGACCAAAGCCTTTGCCCCGATGATCGCCCCGAAAAAAGTTTAAACGCAATTGAAGGATTTTCAAGCAACTTTTACCAGGGTTTGACTATAATTTCAACTATGAAATTATTAACAAAACTCTTGGCGATCATCCTCTTTTTCATGCTGCCTTTACAGGGTGTAACAGATAGTAATGTGACCGAGAACAACGCAACCGAAAACAATGTCACTGTAGATAGCGATGAAGAAGATATCAAAGAGGCCAAAAGAAAAGAAAAACTCTGTAAGCCTTTTTGGAAATGTATCGAGTTTGAGTATGAGCTGGATGCTTACTACTCGAATATCTCATGGACATTTCCGCTAACACATAAACCGATTGCCAATGCCCGGGATAAAAGTGAATGGGATATCTACACCGATCTTCTGCTCAAAGCGATCCCGCCCCGTTTTATTATCCTGGAGTTTAGCCTCAATCCGCTTCCGGTAACGGGTGTCTATCTTAAGGATAAAGAGCGTCAGTTTTATGATGAGAGCGTGATCTTTAATGACCTCAATCTGGTTGAAGCGATCACCGCAGGTTTTGAAGAGCCTTATGCCGTATCACTCTTTATCGGTAATACTGTCAAGTTTACCCGTCCGGGAACAAGAAAAGCGGGAAGTAACCGCGCTTATGCCGGCCTTTTGATCTCCTGGACCGACAAACATATCAAACAAAACGATCTGATTGATGACCAATCCTATGAGATCGAGTGGAAGATTCTGGGTTCCAGAGATCTAAACGACTATAAACTCAAATGGTCTTACCGTATCGGGGCAAAACTGCATGAACATCCTGATATTACCGATAGTGTTTATATCGGGTTTAGACGCAGCCGTTTAGATTTTGAGAGTGCCGCATTCTCCTGGATCAACAACAGTGCTTTTGAGGTCACCAGTATCTTCTCCAAAGAGACTTATAATCCTATCGGTCACGAGATCTATTT
>JBFEYF010000155.1:0-4998 GCA_041562295.1 Sulfurimonadaceae bacterium | reverse complement strand
CCAGCTGGGTCTTCCCGGGGATTCGGTCTTTGCCGAGAGTGAGTTCAATATCCATGCCGGTGAGTTTGATATCATCATGTACGATGTTGAGGGTAACGAAAAAGGACGCCGCCGTATCACGATCGACGGCAGTACCACCGTCACCCACGGGGAGAAGAGTATTTTGTCTCAGCTTAACCGCAACGTCGATGACAATGCCAACAAAAACGAGCTGGATGACTTCGATGACAAGTTTATCGCCCACTATACCGAAGGGGTATTGACGATCACGCCAAAAGCGATGGGTGAACAGGAGGGGTATACGATCGCCATCGAGGATTACGGTACCAATTTCGCCGGTGCGATCGGTTTGCACAAGTTCTTTGACGGTCACGATGCCAGTACGATTGCCCTGCACAACCCGTTTGTCAATGATCCCAGCCTGATCAAAGCCTACGGCCGTGCCGATGAGGGTAATAATGAAGTGGCCAACCTGATGCTGCAGCTTCAGTACGACAAACATGAGTTTCACAACAGGGGAACGATGGTCAAAGAGACCCTGAGTAACTACTTCGATATCATCACGACCGATGTTGCCTCGACGACGAAGATCGCCATTACCAAAGATGATACCTTTACAGCCCAGTTGGCAGCGATCCAAAGAGAGTACGACTCGATTTCAAAGGTGAGTGTCGACGAGGAGCTGACCAACCTTGTCAAGTTTCAGACTGCTTACAGTGCCAATGCCAAGGTGATCTCTACGGTAGACCAGATGATCGACACCCTTTTAGGAATTAAGCAGTAATGAGACCGGCTGTGCCTAAGATCTCTTTTGGGCTGTTGGGGTTTGTCATCCTCACCCTTTTTATCGGTCCTTTTTTGTATACGGTTTCGCCCTACGATCTTAATACCCAGGCGATTTTACATCCACCCTCTTTTACCTATCCGTTGGGTACCGACCGTTTAGGCAGAGATATCCTCGCACGTATTTTAGAAGGGGGGCAGGTTTCGATTATCATCGGTATCGGATCAGCGCTTATTGCGACACTGATCGGTCTGATAGCCGGTGTCATCGCAGGGTATAAACAGGGTAAAAGCGATAAAGCTTTTGTGATCATCATCGACCTTTTTCTGACCTTCCCTACCTTCTTTTTGCTTTTGGCTTTGGCCTCCTATATGGAAGCGTCGACGCTGATTTTGATCTTTATCATATCGATTACCGGATGGATGACAACTGCCCGTTTGATACGTTCTGAAAGCTTCGCTATCACCGCCAAACCGTTTGTCAAGATCCTGCGTATCGCACGGGTCAATCCGGTCAAGATCCTTTTTAAATACTATCTGCCGATGCTTTTGCCCATTTTCCTCATCTCATTTACCTTCGGTGTCGGCGGGGCAATTTTGGCCGAGTCGGGGCTTAGCTACCTGGGGCTGGGTGTCAATTCACCCCAGATGAGCTGGGGATCGATCCTCTCTGAAGGCAAAGAGGTACTCGATGTCGCGTGGTGGATCAGCTTTTTCCCGGGACTGTGTATCTTCATCGTCACATTCTGTCTGATCAACATCTCAGACTACCTGCAAAAAACCAGCAACAAAAGAGAGCAAAACTGATGGGACGTATCCGGCCTTTTAAGATGATCGGGACCCTGGCTATTTTGTTTGTCATCTTCTCGATGATGCAGATGCATAAAGCCGAGAAAAAGCTATCCGACAGCAACACTACTAAAACGCTCTCCCACAAGGAGAAAACCCCGGCAAAACCCTTCCTTACCCAACAAGACGGCCTGAAAGTCCTAAACTACCTTTTTCATGACAAGATCCAGGACAGTGCCATGAACTGCCGTCTCAAACGGGCCAAGACCCGAACCTTTATCGGCTGTACCGAAGGTGCTATTATCCAGGACAACTACTGGGAAGTGCAGATCATAAAAAAGCGGCTCAAACTGATTGCCCGCAGCAAAACAGCTATCTATCTTGCCCAAAAATACCGCTTCAAAGAGCTCAGAGTTGAACAAAAACAGGCACATCCCAAAGTCGAAAAAGCGCTGATACACTTTTTTAAAAGCTAAACGGTCAGCATACAAAGCTGTCCGTTGATCTCCTCATCCAGATAGTGTAAAAAACTGCTATCCAGGTGCATCTCTTTAAGCTCTTTTCCCATCTTACGCAGATCGATCGCCGTGCGTTTACGTTTCATCACCTCTTCATGCACCGGCTCTTTTTTAAACTTGTCCAGTTTAATACCGTAAAGCTTTTTCTTCTTGTCATAGTAGTAAAAAGTGAGTATCGGGTAGGTAAAGGGTTCCATCTTCATAGCCACATAAAAGGCATTGACACCGTCAGGTATATGCGGCCATGCCACATCGATAGTCATCATCGTCTTACGGTTGACCATTCCGTAATAAAACTTGCTGTGAAGGCCGAAAAGGTCCCGCATCTTCTCGGAGAACTCTTCACGGTCATAGTAGTGTCCGTGGAGCATCTTGGTCGCCTGTCGCATACTTGTATAGTAGTCAAACCGCGGAAATTTACGCTGCGGGATGTTTTTGGAAAAAGATTTGAACTTTAACTGCTTTTTCGTCGCCATACGTTCCAGTACTTTATCACTGATCTTCAGTTCTGAAACAAACCAGAACATCGCGTTATACGGCCAGTTTGTCTGGTCCTTCATCGTGTTATTGAGTACCACCAGACAGATCGGTTCATATTGGGGGAAGAGCCTTTTAAGCAGCTGTGTCTTTTGATAGATACGTTTCTTATAACGTTTGGCGACATTGGGTTTGACCGAGTTGGTCATCTCTACGAAATAGATACGGTCATGGCGTACAAAAAGAGCATCAAATTCGGCAAAATCAAGCCCGTCTACATTAAAGACCAACTGACGTTTGCTGCTAAAAGAGAGACCGTTACGGTTGAAGTGTTCTTTGACATAGGCGCCTTTAAGCGCGAACCAGACAACATCCTGATCTTCCCTTGCCCACTGCAGTATATTTTCGTACACATTGTTTTCAAAGATCTCGCCGCTAAGTCCCTGAAACTGCTCGATACTGCAGTAACCGTTTTTTTTACTCTCGCGTAAAAAACGCTCAAGATGGGCATACTCATAGTAGTAGATATTTTTGTTCAGACGATTGAGTGCAATCACTTGCGGAATCAGTTTGGAGTCGATTTGTGGAGAGAATATCTCGCTTTCAGGTAGTTCAGGCATAAGGGATAGGGTCTGTTACTCCTGCTTGTTTAAAGCCGTTAAGGCGCAGCCGACAGCTGTCACATACACCACACGCTTTGTCCGAGTCTCGGTAGCAGCTCCATGTCAGCTCTAACGGTACGTCTGTCTCAAGGGCTTTTTGAACGATCTCTTTTTTAGAAAGCGACACAAGAGGCCTGAGTATCTCGATATGGGTCTCATCTTTGGTACCCAGGTTGATCGCCTTTTGCATCGCTTCGATATAGGACTCTCTGCAGTCGGGATAACCGCTGCTGTCCTCTTCCACCACACCGATAACCATCGCCTGGGCACCCTCTTTCTCTGCAATGGCTGCAGCAATACTTAAAAAGATACCGTTTCGAAACGGGACGTAAGTCACAGGAACGCCCGCTTCAACGCCAGCGGTCGGCACCTCGATAGCATGGTCAGTCAAGGCAGAAGCGCCTATTTGTTTAAAAAAGTCCAGATCGATTTCATAGGGATGGGCCACTTCCAGATTAGAAGCGATGGCGCGAAAGCACTCCAGCTCTTTGGTCTGGGTACGCTGACCGTAGTTAAAATGGACGGCTATGATCTCATAACCCTGAGCTTTTGCCAGGTATGCGGCTAATGTAGAGTCCATACCTCCGCTAATGATACACAGGGCTTTTTTCATACCTTACCCGAACTGCTTTTTAGCTTCTTGAAGTGTTGCGATAAGTTCATCGAGGTTTTCATAGGGGATATGGGCTTTCCAGTCGGGGTTCTCCGCATCGCCTTTTAGGGAGATACCGATACTGACAACGGGATGGGAGTTTGCTCCGTACGGCTCGGTCACATGTGCGACACTGATCTTACCCTCTTTGGTACCTGCAAGTGTGAAATCTTTAATCGTAGTCGTTGCCATATCTTATCCTTTTAGCAATAGTCAAACTATTATAGCGCACTCTTAAGCGATTTCACTACTTTTTTGTCTTGATCAGTGCTTTGGTCTTGGCCTGCATCTTGAGCCAATCTTTATGTAGCATCTGAGGAAAGCCTGCCCAGGTCTGTCCGCCCTCTTTGATATCACTCATTACGGCACCTCTGGAGGCTACTGTCGTAAACGGCGCTATCTCCAAATGGCCCACGACACCGGTCTGGCCCCCGAAGATACAGTGATGACCGATCTTGGATGAACCGGCGATTGCCGAAGAGGATACAACGATGACACTCTCCCCGATATCACAGTTGTGTCCGATCTGGATCAGGTTATCCAGTTTCGTACCCTTGCGGATATAGGTAGAACCGAATACGGCACAGTCGACTGATGTGTTACTTCCGATCTCAACATCATCTTCGACTACGACATTACCGTTTTGATAGATCTTGATATGATCTCCGGTCTTCGTATGGGCGAAGCCGAAACCGTCACTGCCGATAACTGCTGATCCATGGATGATACAACGCGCGCCGATCTTACAGTCACGGTAGATGGTAGCATTGGGGTGAATGACGGTATCATCACCGATCGTCACGTTATCACCGATAAAAGCACCCGGCATGATTGTCACATTCTTACCGATCACCGTATTAAAACCGACATAGGCTTTAGGTGCGATATAGCTCCCCTCTCCTACTACAGGTTCTGCTCCCTCTGTCTCGATCAGCTTGGGAGCAAAGAGTTTGGTCGCGTAAGCCAGCATCAAATAAGGCTCTTGCGTAACTACAGCTATCGTTCCTTGGGGTACAAGGTCGACCTGCTTGGGATGAACCAGTACGGCACCGGCCTTGGTTGACTCCAAGGCTTTGGCATACTTAGGGTTATCCAAAAAACTCATCTCGCTTGACGT
>JBFEYF010000154.1:0-5031 GCA_041562295.1 Sulfurimonadaceae bacterium | reverse complement strand
GAAGAGCTTACGATCAACCCTGAAGAAGAGAAGATCACCTACCAGGAAAAAGATATCGAACTTAAAGGTAAGCCTTTCGAAGTTCTTACACACCTTGCACGCCACCGTGACCAGATCGTTTCCAAAGAGCAGCTTCTAGACGCTATCTGGGAAGAGCCAGAACTCGTTACACCAAACGTTATCGAGGTTGCCATCAACCAGATCCGTCAGAAAATGGATAAACCGCTAGGTATTACAACGATCGAGACAGTTCGTCGTAGAGGGTATCGCTTTTGTTTCCCCAAAGGAGCATAAGAACCCGCTTTGTCTTCCAGATCCTTGTCGCCTCGGCGGCACTGCTGATCATCTTCTCCTCAATCCTATACGTCTATATCCAACAATCTGTCTATGATGAACGCAAACAAGAGCTTGTAGCCATAGCACTCAATTTGACAAAAAATCAATCCATCAGCAGTTCGGCATTCAGCGAAGAGAACCCGACTATCGGTGTGTCGATCGATATGGTCCATATCAAACAAAAAAATGTCCCCCTGGCCCTGGGTGAAAAACGTATCGACAACAAAGACTACCTCCTTCTTTATTACCCTTTTGATTTTAACAGCGGGACCTACTTGCGTATCACCAAAGATTTTACCACGACGAGGCAGATGCTTAAAAAGATTTTGCACTCCATCTTTGTGATCAATGCCATCAGTTTTATCTTCATCATCGTTTACGCTATTGCCTTTGCCAAGATGCTGATCTCGCCGATTACCTCGTTGACCGAACGCCTGGCCAATATGAATGAAAACTTTATCAAACCGATTGACCTGCGCGCCATGCCCATTGAGTTTATACCGTTGGGCGAAAGTATCAACCACCTGATCAAACGGATTCAGACTTTTGTCAAATATCAAAAGGAGCTCTTTATCGGTGCGGCCCATGAACTTAAGACGCCCTTGGCCGTGATCAAACTCAAAAATGAAGTCACTTTGATCAAAAAACGGGAGGCGCAAGAGTATATCGAAGCCCTGAAAACGACCAATGAGTCCGTAGACAATATGAACAAGATCGTTGCGGATATCCTCAACATCGGCCGCCAGGAGGGTGCGCAGTTCGAGCCCCCTGTGGAGATCGACCTGATAGCATTTTTGCGCCACAAAGCGAATGACTTTAAACTGATAGCGGAGAATGAGGGAAAAGCGCTTGATATCCGTCTTGAACCTTCAGCATATGCTATTTCGATCCAAAAGACACTGCTTCACCAGATCATTCAAAACTTTTTACAAAATGCACTGAAGTTTACGCCAAAGGGCAAAAAAGTGACCCTCCAATCCCATCTCACCTCAGAAGGGCTGGTGATCAATGTCATTGACGAGGGGTGTGGGATTGATGAGAGCATGGATATCTTTGCTCCGTTTAAACGTTCGGGTGACAAGTCCGGTGCAGGACTTGGGCTCTTTTTGGCAAAAAGTGCCGCTGACGCTCTACACGCCGGTATTTCAATCAAAAACAGACCCGATGGCGACGGGGCTATCGCTTCACTTCAGCTTAACTCTACTCTTAGCTGTCTGCTGCCGGCCAAAAGATCCAGTAAACAGCATAAAACAGCTTACACAAAAATACCGTCAGAAGGGAGCTAAAGCTCCTTTTTACACTTTTTATCAAACTGTTTTAAGGTTAGTTGCGTTATAAATTCCAAAACTATTAAGAGGACTTACATGTCTTTACTCATAACAGATGAATGTATCGCTTGTGACGCATGTAGGGAAGAGTGTCCTACCGAAGCAATTGAAGAGGGTGATCCGATCTATATCGTTGATCCTGACCTATGTACAGAGTGTGTTGGTACGTATGATGAGCCGGCATGTATCGCCGTATGTCCTGTGGACTGTTTCATTGTCGACCCTGATAATATAGAGAGTATCGCAGAGCTGCAATTTAAAGCACAGCAACTTGACATTGAGCTTAATTAATGGCTAAACGTACAGCTGTTATAGACATCGGGTCTAACTCTGTACGTATGGTCATCTACGAGCGCACCAGCCGCTATGCGTTCCACCTGCTTAGAGAAGAGAAAAGCCGTGTACGTATCGGCGAAGGCGCCTACGGCAACAACGGCCATCTCACCGATGAAGCGATGGATCGTGCCTATAAAACGATTCAAGAGTATATCGCTTTAGCAGAGGCTTACAAATGCCGCAAGATCCTCTCTGTCGCCACTTCCGCACTGCGTGATGCACCCAACAAGAAAACCTTTATTAACCGCGTCTCTAAAGAGCTGGGGTTGAATATCCGTGTCATTGACGGGAATAAAGAGGCCTATCTCGGAGGCTTGGCAGCCCTCAACCTTCTGCCTTTATCGGATGGGGTCACGATAGATATCGGCGGCGGTTCTACCGAACTGGCTTTGATCAAAGAGGGGCGCATCGATAAAGTCGTTTCCCTTGATATCGGTACTGTCAGACTCAAAGAGCTCTTTTTCGATACCGACCAAAAAGAGAAGGCGGTAGAGTTCATACATCAAGCCTGTCTTACACTCGATGAGAGCTTTATAGGCCATAATGTCATCGGTATCGGGGGTTCCATCCGGGCCATTTCCAATGCCTATTTAAAAAGCAGCTCCTACCCTATCAAAGTCCTTCACGGCTTCTCTTATAAATCAAAAGATATCAAGAAGTTTGCTCAAAAGATCATCGATGCCGATGAGGCCCAGCTGAAAAAGCTCCAGATCAAACCGGAACGTTTTGATGTCATCGGTGCCGGGGCTATGATCTATGGCGAGCTGCTTGGCTATCTGAACTCCAAAAAAGCCTTAGTCAGTAGCGTTGGTGTGCGGGAAGGTGTCTATATACAAGACTTCCTCCGTTCCAAGACCCAGGAACGCTTTCCCGAAGGTATCAATCCCACTATGCGAAGTATTCAGGACCGTTATATTACGGATATGCATGCCAGCAAACTTCTTAAAAAGTGTGCTTTGGAGCTTTTTGACACTCTTCAAGAGAGACTCAACCTCTCTGTTGAATACCGGGAACTTCTGGGTATCAGTGCCCTTTTAAGCGAAATCGGTATCGGTCTGAACTATTATGATTTCGAACGCCACAGTTTCTATCTGATCCTGCACTCGCTTTACGGCTTGACACACCAACAGACCCTTCTTGTTGCCACCTTGGTACGTTACCATACCAAGAAAAAGCCTTCTAAAGAGTTCCGTGCCAAATATGAAGCTCTTTTGCCTAAAAACAGAAAGCTCAAAGGACTGATTTTTATCCTCGCACTCTCCAGAGCTATGTTAAATGGCAGACCCCAGAAGATACCGTTTGAGATCACACTTAAAGAGGGGAAACTCTACCTTAAAAGCCTTCAGGACAACTGCCTGGCTATAGAGAAGATTGAACGTCTCAACCAACTTATCGAAATAGAGGTCGTCCGCTAAAGCGGTGTAACGAAAGCTTTTATTTTATCCGGTTGCCCCTGCGGTTAGAAAGGGCGTCCGATAGAGAATTCGAAGTTATTGACACGGTCTCCAACTTCATCTTCAAATGCTCTGGAGAAGATAAGAGCGATCGGACCCATCGGGGAGAACCACTCGATCTGCGCACCGTAGCCGCCACGTTTCTCTTCATCAAACTCTTCGACACCGATATAGCCGTAATCAACAAAAAGTGCCCATCTTAATCTGGCAGAATCAACGAGCGGGAAACTCAGTTCCAATGACTGTGTCAGATTCTTTTTTGCATAGAATGTCCGGGTAAAGGTTCCGGTCTCATAGGAGGGAATAGAGTACTGGTCATAACCGCGTACTGAGCCCAGCCCACCCATATAAAAATGCTGATCCAAAGGAACAAATCCGTAATCGTTGATCCAGCGCGCATTGATTTTAAAGCGGAGTACCGCATCGATGTCGATACTGTCGCGGAATCCTTTAAAAGCGGCAAAGCTGGCATAGTTTTTAAAATATTGCGCTTCACTACCCAATCCCGCATATTCAATCGAATCAGAAAGCTTGATACCGCTTCTTGGCACATAAAAATCATCCGTATTATTAAAGCCCAAGGACATCGTCACAGAACTTTTCGTATACTCCTGGGTCTGCTCTGCCGTCAGGTTGGCATCCGGATTGATATAGGGGTATGCCGTGCTAGAGTAACCGTAACCGATAGAACCGGACAGCGTTCGGGTAAACCTTTTTCCTATATGAAACGAAACACCCGAACTTTTCGTACGGTAGGTATCGATCAGTTCAAACTCCCGTTGATACAAGCTCATACTGCCGCTGTAGTCGCTGTCATTGATACGCGGATTTGAGAGGTTGAACGACTGCGTCTTGGAGTATTGTGATGTCTGCAGCTTGATCCCTGCATTAAGTCCCGAGCCGAAGATGTTTTTGTCGCTGAGTGAAGCATCAAATGAAAAGCCGCCGTAGGAGCCGTAACCCCCACCGATCTGCACGTTTCCGGTAGGAGCCTCTTTGACATGCACGATCAGATCCATCCGGTTGGATGAGACACGTTTCTCTTCGATCGTTGTACTTTCAAAATATCCCGTACGCCCCAAAGCGTTCTTGGAGTCTTTCAGGTCCGAACCGCTGTAAAGATCTCCCGGTGCCAAATAGACATCACGGCGGATAACCCGGTCAAGCGTCCTGTCATTACCGACAATCAGTACATCCCTGATATAGACTTTCTCACCCGGAACAATATGGTAGGTCACTTCAACGGTAGCACTCTCTTTATCTTTTTTAAGATCAGGATTGATCTTCACATAGGCATATCCAAAATCAGAGATTTTTGTCTTGATACGGGTCATATCGTCACGCAGGGTTTTTACATTGAAAGGCTTGTTCAACTCAAGCTTGATCAGCTCTTCGATCTCTTTATCTTTGACAATCTCGCCATTACCGGAAAAGCCGACTTTCTTAACTTTATACTGGACACCTTCGGTGACTTTATAACTTAACTCCGCATCGTAAGTGTTAAAGTCAACCCGCAACAGCGGAGACTTCACATCTACATCCAGGTAACCGTTTTGACGGTAGATATCTGCCATACG
>JBFEYF010000153.1:0-5051 GCA_041562295.1 Sulfurimonadaceae bacterium | reverse complement strand
TCCTTTAAGATTTTATAAAGTCTAAAATAAAGTCGGATTATATTCAAATTAGTCTTAAAGAAGTGTTAATAAAAAAGCAAACCCGGGCAAAACTTCTCTTTTTAACCTACTGCGGGGCAAACAGCAGATCATGCATCGTTGTATCACTGCTGCTTTTGGGCAGGCTCTCCAACGTCTTGGGAACATTCATATGACAGTTGCGGCAGGAGTCTATAACCCGGTGTTCTTTGACACTCTTGTCGATCTTTTCTACCTGATGGCAGGCAAAACAGTCTTTCCCGCACTCCGAGATCCCGCCCTCTTCATTTTTATGGCAGGCGATACAGGTCAGCATCGGCTTATGACGTTCATCACTCATAATGTTTTTTTGCAGTGCTGGGTGACAGCTAAGACAGTCACCCGAACAGCCAAAGGCCCAATTTATATAGAGTACCAGCAGTAAAACGATATATCTCATCTATTAACCTAATCCTTTTTCTTTGGGAAGTTGAATCACAAAACAGGCTCCGTCATCACAATTTTCTGCATGCAGAGAACCCTCCAGATGGTTTTTTATGATCTCTTTGCTCACATAAAGGCCCAAACCGACCCCGTGCCGTTTCTCCTTGGTTGAGAAGTAGGGGTCAAAGACCCGCGGAAGTACTTCGGGATCGATCCCGCCGGCATTGTCTTTGACCTGTATCGTCAAGGTCTCATGCTCTTGGGCAGTGACCGTAACCACGCCCTGCTCGATCTTTTTGTCGCATATTTTGTCGACACTGTTTTGAATAAGGTTGACAATCACCTGTTTAAGCTCCCGGCTGCATACCGTCTGGGGATCGACCCCGAGGTTTTCAAATTTCAATGTCACACAGCGCCCTTCAACTATCTCCTGCATAAAGGTGATCACCTCATCAATGAGTTTCATCACCGGTATCTTGGGTCGCATCTCAGAGGGGGCATACAGATCCTGAAAGTCGCTTATCGTCTTAGACAGCCCCTGGACATACCCCTCGACGGTATCGATCATCTTCTCCATCTCATTGCAGTCATACTCATCCATGATATAGGCCAGCTTCATCTGACCGATGACACTGGCGATACTTCCCAACGGCTGACGCCACTGATGGGCCAGCATCTTTAAGATCTCACCGGTCTGCGCCTGCTGGAAACTTGTAAAAAGCGCCTCCTGCTGTGCCGTGATCTCTTCGACCTTCTCTTTGATCGTCTCTTCCAAAGCGTGCTGGTAGCGATAGAGCTTTTCGATCTGCTGATACTGCAGTAAAGAGGTACGTACTGTCGTATAGAGCTTGACAGCATTGAGATCCGTCTTCTCTTTATAGGCATTGATATCAAAGTTATCGATCACATGACGCTCATGCGTTTCACCGGCCTGGCCCGTACGTATAATGATCCGCATCAGGTGGTCGTTTAACTCTTTTCTGATATATTCGACCACTTCAAGCCCCGCTTTTTCATGCTCCATGATCACATCAAGAAGGATCAGGGCAAACGGTTGTTTCGATAAGATGGCTTTGGCCTCTTGTGCCGAGTAGGCGGAGGTAAAGGCAAGAGATCTTCCCTCTATCTCCGTCGAACCCAATACCAGCTTGGTCACCTCATGGATGTCCGCTTCATCATCGACAATAAGTACCTGCCACGGCTTCATAGCCGGTACATTCGATGAATCGTCATCTGAGACAAAAGTGAGCTTATCCTCTTCAGGCATCCCGTCCCTTACGCTTTAAAGATCTCCCATTGTATCAAAGCAATCCTAAAGTAAATCCCCGAATCTTCAGCTAATTGATACTTTGACCTCATCATTTTCGATATCGAATGTCACAGACGATCCCTCGATCACTTTGTCTTCAAGAATCAGTTCAGCGAGCCGATCCTCGACGATCTCATAGAGTGCCCGCTTTAACGGACGTGCCCCGAATACCGGGTCAAATCCAGCTTCGGCGATATAGGCGATCATCTCACTTGTCAGCTTTAACTCGATATTGCGCTCTTTGACCTTCTCCTGGATCTCTCTAAAAAAGATCGAAACGATGCTCTTGATCTGGTCATGTCCTAAAGGGTTGAAGATCACGATATCGTCCAGACGGTTTAAAAACTCCGGTTTGAAGTGTGCTTTTAGTATCTGCATCACCTGCTTATCGACCTCATCCCTGTTTTCATGGGTCTCCAGTTCAAAGATCTTGTCACTGGCGATATTGGATGTCAGGATGATGATCGTGTTTTTAAAATCGACCACGACCCCTTTGTTATCGGTCAAACGCCCGTCATCAAGTACCTGCAAAAGGATGTTAAAGACATCCGGGTGCGCTTTTTCCACTTCGTCAAAAAGGATGACGCTGTAGGGTTTGCGGCGTACCGCTTCGGTCAGCTGTCCCCCTTCATCATAGCCGACATACCCCGGAGGTGCACCCACCAGTCGTGATACCGCATGTTTTTCCATATATTCACTCATGTCGATACGCACCATCGCCTCTTCGGAGTCAAACAGGAATTTCGCCAAGGTCTTGGCCGTCTGCGTCTTACCGACACCGGTAGGCCCCAGGAAGAGAAAGCTTCCGATGGGACGCGAACTCTCCGAAAGCCCCGCTTTATTGCGCTTGATCGCGCGCGATACCGAGGTGATCGCCTGGTCCTGGCCTACGACATCATTTTTAAGCTCATCCTCGACACCCAGGATCTTATCCTTGTCGCTGCGCAGCATCTTGGTAACCGGTATGCGGGTCCAGCGGGAGATGATCTTGGCGATCCCCTCCTCATCTACATGGTTGCGAAGCAGCGTACCCTCTTCCTGCTGTTTTTCCCATCGCGTTTCTAATGCCTTAAGCTCCTCCTCTTTGGCAGGAATCTTCCCGTGTTCGATCTCCGCCGTCTTGGCAAAATCACTTTCGCGTTTGGCCGTTTCAGCCTCGCGTTTGAGCTGCTCGATCTCCACTTTGATCGCCGCGATAGAGTCAAACATATGCTTTTCGTTTTCAAACTGGCTCTCCAGACGCTTTTGCTCTTCACGCGCATCGGCCAGCTCTTTTTCGATCTCTCCCAGACGTGTTGCATTCTGTTTGCTCGGTTCCATATTCAGGGCAGCTTTTTCAACTTCCAGCTGTTCTACGGTGCGTTTGACGCGGCTCAGTTCCGTCGGTTCCGATTCGATCTGCATCTTCAGTTCACTGGCCGCCTCATCCACAAGGTCGATCGCCTTGTCCGGCAGGTAGCGGTCGCTGATATAGCGGCTTGAGAGCTTGACACTGGCCACCAGTGCCGAGTCCAGAATCGCCACATTATGGTGCGTCTCCAGCTTCTCTTTGATACCGCGCATGATCTGAAGCGCTTCGTTTACATTGGGTTCCTCAACCGTAATCGGCTGAAAACGGCGCTGCATCGCCTGGTCCTTTTCGAAATATTTGCGGTACTCTTTAAGCGTCGTCGCACCGATCGTATGCAGTTCACCCCGTGCAAGCGACGGTTTGAGGATATTGGCCGCATCCATGCTCCCCTCGCTGGCGCCCGCGCCGATGATCGTATGGATCTCATCGATAAAGAGAATGACGTTTCCGCTTGACTTGACTTCGTCAATAACCGCTTTGAGCCGGTCTTCAAACTCTCCTCTAAACTTCGCACCGGCAATAAGTGAACTCATATCCAATGCGATCACCCGTTTGTTCATCAATGATGTCGGGACTTTCTTCTCAAAGATGCGCTGGGCCAGTCCTTCGACGATGGCCGTTTTACCCACACCGGGTTCCCCCAACAGTATCGGGTTGTTTTTGGTCTTTCTGATAATGATCTGCATCATCCGGCTGATCGCCTCATCTCTTCCGATAACAGGATCAAGCCGCCCTTCTGCAGCCAGCCGTGTCAGGTCGATACCGTACTTCGAAAGCGCCTCAAGATTCTCATCACCCGTAGGCGATTCGATCTTGCTGCCCCCGCGGATACTCTCCAACGTTTTGATCAGGTGGGTCACATCGATAAACTTGCCCAGAAGTGACTTTAAAGGCTCCTGGGCGGCATTGGCCATGATCCAGACATCGACGGCGATATAGGCATCACCGTTTTTGGTCATCACCCCTTCCGCAGCTTCGAGTGAACGGATAAAGTTGTTTGATAGTTTGATGTTCTCTTTGGTTACGCTTGAGACTGTCGGCAGCTGGGAAGCGGCGCTTTTGAACTCCATCTCCAGAGAAGCTTTGTCGGCTTGCATCTTATTAAGCGCCTGGATCATAATGGAATTGGAGTTGGTCAAAAGGGCCCACATAAAATGGACGATCTCCACTTCACTGTTTTTATTGTGCAGTGCCAGTGAGAGTGCCGATTCTATCGTCTGCGTCATCTGATGGGTCAATTTTTCAAATATATTCATGATAAATCCTCTTCTGTTTTCTAAGAATTATATACCTTTAGTCTATCGTTGTCAAGTTTGTTTAATAATTTTACTCAATAGGTGATCTTCGCTCTTCAAAGAACGAATCTCAGCGATTTTTTAGAGAGTTTTCAGGGAAACTCTACTATAATCTACGTTTTAAATTTCGAGGAGTTTCTATGAAGCAAAGACGCTTTATCGCCTTAGGCTTTATCACTACTGTCGCAGCAGGGCTTTTCCTGTTTAATAGCACCCTGTTTGCCAAGACGACAGCTGAAGATATAAAATCCCGCCATCAGGCGCTAAGCAAATTTGCCAATGTACTCGACCTGGTTGAAAAATACAACGTAGATCCTCTTACGGTTGATGAGATCATCAACAAAGCACTTTCAGGTATGCTTTCCAACCTGGACGCCCACTCAAGCTTTTTGGACTCCAAACATTTTGAGAGCCTTAAGATTCAAACTGACGGAGAGTTCGGCGGACTGGGTATCACCGTCGGGATCAAAGACGGGGCACTCACCGTCATCTCCCCGATCGAAGGGACTCCGGCCGATCAGGCGGGCCTTCAAGCCGGTGATATTATTTTAAAGATCGAAGATCAGTCTACTTTGAGTATGACTATCGACGAAGCGGTCAAACTGATGCGCGGCAAACCGAAAACTCCTATCAACATCACCATCTTCAGACAGGG
>JBFEYF010000152.1:0-5056 GCA_041562295.1 Sulfurimonadaceae bacterium | reverse complement strand
ATCACCAAACCGGCAAAAATGAGTGTCGCTGCGACCAAAGTCAGAAAAAGCAGTCTGGGAATTTTGGGAAGAAAAGCCAGTAGGACACCGATGTTGCTGACACGTTCTCCATAAATACGCAGCTTCATGAAAAAAAGAAATAGCCCGACATCCAGAGCATAAAAAATGGCCTTGATCAAAAAGAGCAGGTAGATACCGATCCAATCGCCCAGAGTCGGTTCTATCGCGTCACTAAACTCTATTTGGGCGATCAGAAGATTGCCCGCGACCGAAGTAAGCAGCATCACAGGAAGCATCAGCTTCACAATACTTTTTATATTTTCTCTAAAAAAGTTCCATGAATCGGCAAGTATCTTTTCGTGCATCTATAAAGCCTCTCTTTTTCTCTATCTGTGTTAAGGTAACAAGCTTATTATCAACTGAGCCATTTTTCAATGGTCTTAAACATCTTAGCCGGGATGATCGGTTTGGATATATGGTCATTCATCCCGGACTCTAAAGCTTTTTGGATATCACTCTCCATGGCATTGGCGGTCATCGCAAGAATCGGCAGATTTTTATACTGCTTATTTTGACGTATCCGTTTTGTCGCTTCATACCCGTCCATCTCCGGCATCTGGCAATCCATGAGGATCATATCATAGTGGTCATCTTCCACGCTTTGTAAAGCTTCCAGACCGTTGTTGGCGATCGTTACCCGGGCCCCGTTCTTGGTCAACAGCTCCCGTGCCAGATCCTGGTTAAACTCATTATCTTCAACGACCAGTATCTTTTTGCCTCGAAGCTTTTGGGCGGCATATACCAGATCTTCTGTTGTGTGGGTCACCGTATCCTGAATAAGCTGATCCGAGGATTTTTCCACTCTTACCGTAAAATGGAACGTACTCCCGACGCCCTCCTCGCTTTCTACCCAGATCCGACCGCCCATCAGATCAATGATTTTTTGCGATATGGCCAGCCCCAGCCCTGTACCGCCGAACTTTCGTGTCGTTGAGCTTTCAGCCTGGGTAAACGGCTGAAACAAGATCGCCTGTTTGGCGCTACTGATGCCGATACCCTGATCCTCTACCGAGAAGTGTACCACCGCATTGTGAGCTTCATCATCTTCTACACATACATGAAGCGTCACATTGGTGCCGTGTTGGCTGAATTTCACCGCATTAGTGACTAAATTCAGCAGCACCTGCTGTAACCGCAACGCATCTGCATAGTAAGAGGGGTGCACCCCTTTGTCTATTTTAATCCGTATCTTCAAAGCTTTATTTTTGGCGTTCTCTTTGGTTACATCAAGAACCGGGGTGATAATATCTTTGAGATAAAAATGGGTAGGTGAAAGTTCCAGCTTTCCTGCTTCGATTTTGGAAAAGTCCAAAATATCATTAAGAATACCCAGCAGTCCTACGGCTGCGGTGTGGCTCTTTTGAATATAGCTTTGAACTTTCCCATCCAACGGCTCTTCCAAAGCCAGATGGGTCATGCCGATGATCGCATTCATCGGTGTACGTATTTCATGACTCATGTTGGCCAAAAACTCCGACTTGGCTTTCGCCGACTCTTCTGATAACTCTTTGGCCTTAAGAAGTGCATCTTGAGTCTTTTTCAACTCTGTAATATCTGTCACAAATGCGCAGGCCATCAGGACATCGCCCTTATCATCCTTGATAGTATTCGCATGAAAAATAGCCGGCAGTTTGGAGCCATCTTTTTTGGTAAGTTCTATCTCATAACTTCTGTGGTTGGATGTACTGATCAGTGAGGTTTGGTATTTAAAGATCTCGGCATTCTCCCTATCCACAAACTCCATAGGAGTCCGTCCCAACATCTCGCTGCTGCTGTATCCCAGCATCTCCTGTAAGGAGTGGTTCACCTCTATCGTCTTTTTGTCAGGACCCAGGATCCATAATCCCTCGTGAGTCGTCTCTATAATATCCTGATACTGTTTCGCTTGGGCCAACAGCTTCTCACGTGCTGTATGCAATGCTGCTTCAGCTTCCTTGACCTCCGTGACATCATTCCCCGAGCCGATCATCCCCATAATAGTATTCTCTTCATCCAATAACAGGGCGTTATGCCATGCGATCAAACGCAGTTTTCCGTCCCGGGTCACTACATGGGTCTCACGATATTCGCTATGCTCTTTTTTCCCCTGCATAATCTCTACAAATGCGTCATACATACCTGGCGTCGTCTCCTGCTGCGGAAGGCAGGTAGTAAACCAATCTTTTCCCTTAAGCTCATCTTCATCGTAGCCTAAAAGATCGCAGCCGAAACGGTTGACCATCTTAATGGTTCCCTTATGATCTATCGCAACCACGATACTTTCAATCGTATCAAGATAAAGCCTCAAGGTCTCATGGTCATAGAGGATTCTCTCTACATGCTGAATCATCTCACTGTAAGTACGTAAAACACCGGCAAGATTTTGATCCGTAACATAGGTTACGACATCAAAGAGTTCCGGTGTAATCAACCCGTTTTTAAGGATAAAGCCCACAAGGCTTTTTCTAAAACCGGAACAGATAGTAAAGAGCTGATCCGGAAGGACATTCAGGTTTCGGCAATCATATAAAAAGTCATGAATCGCGGGGCAGTCTCCGATCATTGCATTCCCGGCAAGAACCTCTACATAATAATCGAAGATATTGTAGGCATAGCGGGAAAAAAACGCTTCCGGTTCCATAAACTGTGACAGTGTCTGTTGAACACTCTCTTCGGCCATCCACTGCTGGACGATCTGAACACGTCCCTCTTTCAGACTCTGCAGATATTTGGATAGGTCTGGGAGTTTTTTATCTTCTCTGATCATCTTTACTCAACTTCGATCAACTTCTTCTCTTCAAAGTCCATCTCTTTTTCCTGTTGCTGCGTACCGATCACGACCGTAAACTTCGCACCTTCATCGGTATTCTCTACATCTATGGTGCCCAGAAACTGGTCCTCTATGATCATCTTGCTCATGGACAGACCGATTCCGGTACCTTTCTCCTCTTTCGTACTGTAGTAGTCATCAAATATTTTACCCATACTCTCTTGAGGTATCCCTCCCCCGTTATCAGAGACTTCGATGATCCCCTTAGTCCCCTCTTTTCTCACCGATATGGCAATTTTTCCCTGATACGTATCGAACGTTTGGGCCCGCTCTTTGATGGCATCTTTGGCATTACTGATCAGGTTGAGGATCACCTGTTTGAGTTCACTCGATATACCGTAGGCATCGACATTGTCATCTGCTTGGAGTTCGCACATGATATTGTTGTTCTTTAAAGCGGCAGAGAGCATCGTCGTAACATTCTCGACAGCTTCTTTGACGGAGAAGTCTTTTTTCTCCTTATCTGCTTTAAAATAGTTTTTAAAGTCATACATCGTCTGTTGCATAAAATCGAGTGTCGTGTCCATATCATCCAGCTGATGAGAGACACTCTCTTGCGACAAGTTTTCAGTCTCTGCATCCAGGCGCATCGTAGCACTCACCGTAGCGAGCACACTTAAGGGTTGTCGCCACTGATGGGTGATGGCACTGAGCATCTCCCCCATCGCGGCCAGACGGGATTGGCGCAGCAGCAGTTTTTCCGTCGCGATACGTTTTTCGGTCTCTTGCTGAATACGCTCTTTGAGATATTGCTCTTTTTCATAAAGTGCCAGGTGTGTCTCGATACGCGCTTTGGTGATAAAGGGGCTGATCGGTTTGGTGATATAATCTACGGCTCCCAGTTCCAGCCCTTTTTTCTCATCATTTTCATCACTCATAGCGGTGATAAAGATGACAGGTATATCTGCAGTTTCAGGGTCTTCCTTAAGCCGTTTACACACCTCATAGCCGTCCATCCCCGGCATCATGATATCAAGCAGAATAATATCCGGCTGAGGCGATTTGTTGGCGATGTTCAAAGCTACCGATCCGCTGGTAGCCGCTTTGACCTTATATTCGTCATACAGTATATTTATCAGCATATCAATATTCTCAGGAGTATCATCGACGATCAATACTATCTTTTGCCTATCCATCTTTCACCTTTACCTACAGTTGCAACTGCTGCTTCAGCTCTTCTATCAGACTCTTTGAAGCATCAAACTCATAAGCGTTTAACAGCTCTGCCAGACTTTTGAGTACTGAAAAATAGTTTGTACGTTTTAATAGTACAGTAATTTTCTCAAGTACCTCCAACGCATCCGTATCATACTCCTGGACAAGCTCAAGGAGCTGATCCAGTAAAGGTCGCAAAGCCTCCTTGTCAAGCTGGGCATCTAAAGAGGCTGCCTTTTTTTCTGTCGGCAAAGCATCCAAAGCTGCGATCACCGGTGTCAGCTCTTTGAGCGTTGCCTGGGCAAGTGACTCTATGGTAGCTCGTTGCATCCTGCTTTTACAGGCCTGTTCCAGTTCGGCTGCCCGATTGGAGAGCTCTACCGCCCCGATACTGGCGGCAACCCCTTTAAGGGTATGGGCCAGCCGGGTCGCATCGTCATAACCTTGAGCATCAAGGCTCTCTTTAAACTCTGCTTCGAAGTTGCGCTGGTTCTCTTTGAACTTCATCAGGATCTTGAGGTAAAGCTTTGCATCGTTTTGTGTTGTCAGCAACCCTTTGGCCGTATCGATACCCTCGATTTGGGGTAAAGAGATACTCTCCTCACTCGCTTCCTCCAGAGTGCGTACTCTCTGAAACTCCTGCGAAGGGGTGATCCACCTGGACATGATCTGGAACATCTCCGTCGGACGTATCGGCTTGGTGATCACATCATCCATACCTGATTTCAATGCCTTATCCCGCTCTTCGGTCATCGCATTGGCCGTCAGTGCCAAAATAGGCAGCGCTTCAAACCCCTCCGTCTTTCGGATCTTGGCGGTCGCTTCATACCCGTCCATCACCGGCATCTGGCAATCCATCAAGATACCGTCAAACGTCTCTGACTCCAAAAGCTGCAGGGCCTCTTGACCGTTATTGGCCACACTGACACTGATATTGTGGCTGTTTAGAAGATCAACCGCCAGCTCCTGGTTCACATCATTATCCTCCACAAGCAGCACATGCGCCCCGTAGAGTTTGGATACGGAGTGCTT
>JBFEYF010000151.1:0-5165 GCA_041562295.1 Sulfurimonadaceae bacterium | reverse complement strand
TTGTTCTACGGTACCGACATAATTTCCCTCACCGTCAACCGCTACGATCCTTCGGATAGTATGATCGATCATCAGACTCAGGACATACTCCAGACTTCTGTTTTCCTGTGTCGTAATAACGGGCTGCGCGGCAAACTCGACGGCAGGATGTTCAAAGGAGATATTATCCTGATACAGTGTCAGAATATCCCGTTCCGTGACGATACCAAGCGGCCGCTTCTCTTTTAAAAGCGTCACATCGGAGATCTTTTGCGTATGCATCAAAGAGACGACATCTTGCAGCGTCGCTGATACATCCATCGCTTTTGAGGTTTTTTTTATAAAATTCTTGACTATCATAACTATCTTCTACCTCTCTTTACCGATTATATCGCATCTGAAATGAAAAAGAGACACGCTTTAAAAAAGAGGTGTGATGGGAGAAGAGCTCTACGGCAGGCTCAAAAGAGATTAATCCCAATCGGAAAATTTGGACTTGGAGTGTTTGTCTTTTTTGTATTTGCGCTGGTTACGCTGCTTGTGGATGGTATTGGAGCGGTACAGAAGGTCCGCACGCAGTTTTTGGAAATCCTCACACTCTGAGACCGCCAGGGCCTGAAGCTCTTTGACAAACTTCTCGATCTGCGAGAACTCCTCTTTATACAGGGGGACCGCTTCGACGCGTTCCAAAAAGCTGTTTTGCTTCTGGACACGCTTGCAAAACCCCTCAAAATCGGTATCTTCCTCTTTGACCAGGTACCCGATGACCGAACGCATAAACCGCTCCAAAACACGGGTGTATCGTAGACGTTTGGTATCTTCACTGCGTTTTTGGGAGGATGTCATGCGGTTGTTTCTTCCTGATAGAGATTGGGTATAATAGCAGTATTATATCGAAAGAGGTCGACGCAGCGTATGAAGCACACAACAGGCACCCTCACCACTCCCGACGGCACGAAACTTTTCACACAGCGCTGGCAAAGGGATCTGCCCGTTACCGGTGTGCTTATGCTGATCCACGGGCTGGGTGAGCATGGGGGCCGTTATGTCGAGTTTGCCGACTTTTTTACAAAAAAAGGGATCGTCGTCACGACATTTGATCTGCGGGGCCACGGCAAAAGTGAAGGGATACGGGGGCACATCCCCTCTTACGACACCATTTTGGATGATATCGAACTCTTTTTCCACCAAGAGCAGAAGCTTTTTCCCGACATGCCCCACTACCTTTACGGACACAGTCTGGGAGGCAACTTCTTGATCAACCTCCTCTTACAAAGAGAGATCCGCCCTACCGCAGCTATAGCATCGGCACCGGCACTGCGTACCGCGTTTACGCCGCCAAAATGGAAGCTTCTCTTGGCCAAGAGCCTGCGATTTGCATGGCCGCACCTGACGATGCATAACGGTCTGAAGGGGGATGACCTGACCCGTAGTATCTCTACGGAGAAGTATTACGAAAAGGATCCCCTGGTGCACAGCCAGATCTCTATAGAACTGGCACTTTCGGGGATCTCCCAGGGGCTTTGGGCTATCGATAACGCCGGAAGACTCTCTGTCCCCACCTATATCATCCACAGCAAAAGCGACCGCATCACCGATGCCAAAGCCAGCACCGCCTTTATCGCCGGCAGCGATTCCAAGTACGCCAAGATCAAACTCTACGACGAGATGTTTCACGAACTGCACAACGAACCCGAACGCGATATGATCCTGGAAGATGTCTACGCCTGGATGCAAGAGGTGAACCATTAACTACTATACGATCGCTATCGCGGGTGCCAACCTCGAACCGCTAACCTACGCCAGTGAACAAAACATCGACCCCTTTACCCAGGTAGAGGTCAAACTTCGCAATAAACCGAAAAAAGGGTATGTTCTGGCACAGGTAGAGAAGCCCTCTTTTAAGACCGCTCCCATTGATACGGTCCTCGAAGCCCGGCTCTCTATGGATCAGTTCAGTCTGGCCACTTTTATCGCCTCCTACTACGTCTGTGCTCTCGGAGAGGCGTTGGCACTCTTTACCCCCTTTTCCACGAAGAGCCAGGCACGCTCTTATGCCGCGCTTGCCCCGTTGGATGTGACACTCTCTAAAGAGCAGCAAGAGGCCTATACGTTTATCCGTTCCAACCCGACGGCACTCCTTTTTGGCGACACCGGAAGCGGCAAGACAGAGATCTATATCCACTACTTCCATGAGATACTTTCCCAAGGGGGTAACGCCCTTTTTCTCATGCCCGAGATCAGCCTGACCCCCCAGATGCAAAAGCGTCTGGAGCAGCACTTCGGAGAACTGGTCGCGATATGGCACAGCAAGCTGACCAAAAAACGCAAAGAGGAGCTTTTGCAAAAACTTCATAACGGCGAGATACGGATTCTCGCCGGTCCCCGTTCGATCCTCTTTCTGCCGCTTCCGGATATGAAACTGATCATCGTCGATGAAGAGCATGACGACTCCTATAAATCGGGCCAGAAGCCGCGCTACCATGCCCGGGACCTTGCCCTTTTGATCGCCCAAAAACGTCAAATTCCGCTGCTTTTGGGTTCGGCCACACCTTCACTGGCAAGCTTTACCAAGCTCCCCTACTACCGTCTTAAAGGGGGCTTTTATAACAGCGAGCGCCAGATCATCTTCGAACCGGCCAAAGAGTCGCTTTCGCCGCTTGTCATCGAAAGCCTGCAAGAGACCTATAAAACAAAAAAGCAGTCGCTCATCTTTTTGCCCACACGCGCCAACTTCAAGTACCTGGTCTGCGAAAACTGCGGTGAGACCCTGCAGTGCCCCTACTGTTCCGTGGGTATGAGTGTGCATGTCAATAAAAACCTGATCCGCTGCCACTACTGCAACTTTGCCGAACCGATTCCCAAATCGTGTCCCAAATGCCACCACCCCGAGCTGACCTCCAACCGCCTGGGAACCGCCGAAGTGGTCGAAAGGCTCAAAGAGATATTCAAAGAGCAGACCATCGCCCAGTTTGACAGGGATGCCGTCAAGACCGACACGGAACTCAAAAAGATCCTCAAAGCCTTCAATGCCAAGGAGATCGATACCCTGGTCGGCACCCAGATGCTTAGCAAGGGGCACGACTACCATGATATCACGCTGGGGATCGTACTGGGCATCGACAACATCCTCTCGCAAAGCGATTTCAGGGCAAGGGAGAAGGCACTGAGCCTGCTGATACAGATCATCGGACGCTCAGGGCGTAAAGAGAAGGCGACCGTCATCGTCCAAAGCTTCAACGAGGGGTTTTTCGCCCCCTTCTTGAACCGCTATGAAGATTTCCTGATAGAAGAGCAGAAGTTCAGAGAGGGGTACTATCCCCCCTATACCAAGCTGGCGCGCATCCTTTTTGCCCACGCCAAAGACGGTACGGCAAGCCAGGCCTGCAACGATATGACCCGGGCGCTCAAAGCCTACCCTGACGTGGAGATCATCGGTTCGGGCCGGGCAGGCATCGAAAAGATCGCAGGCAAGTTTCGCTATACTATCCTGCTTCGTTCAGGAACGAGTAAACCGCTGCTGAGTGCGATCAAGGCGACCCTGCATCCGCTGGCGCAGGTTGATATCGATCCTATAGATTTTGTATAAATTAAAAGAACAGATAAAAGGCCCTAGCGTCGAGGGCACTCTGCCGAAGAGAACTCAGCGTTAGCGCAGTTCAAGGAATTCACTTCCTCGAACGTATCACATAAAAAGGAACCCTCTTAACTATGATAAAAAATGTAATGATTATTACCTCTGCGATACTGGCTCTCTTTATAATCATCGGTATCTCACTGCCCAACAGCTATGAGATCAAACGCACCGTTACGATCAACGCTCCTGTAGAGAAGGTACACGCCCTGGTAGGCGATCTCAACCAGTGGCCCAAATGGACCCCCTGGCTGGCAGCAGACCCTTCGATCAGGACGACCGTTGTTCAGGCAAGCGGTGTAGGTGCCTCACAAAAATGGGAGGGCAACAGCGGCAACGGCAGCCTTACTTTTACCTCTAACGACCCGCAAAAGGGTATCGACTTTGATCTCTATTTCGACAACAACAGCTACCGATGCGACTCCGGATTTATCTACACACCAAGCGGCAATATGACCGTAGTAAGCTGGTATATGAGAGGGAGCGTCGATTTCCCTATTGTAGGCGGGTATGTAGCCTATATGACCGAAAGTATGAACAGCGATATGTTTGACAACGGTCTTTTAAAACTGAAAAAGATGGCTGAAGCACACTAGTCACTTGAGTCAGACAAGCCCCTTTTTAACTAAATTGGATAAAATTGCTTTATATAATAAAGAGACAGGTTTAGGGTAGCGATGATAGAACGAATCAAGACAAAACAGATTATGGTTGGCAGTGTAGCCGTAGGCGGTGACGCCCCCATTTCTGTGCAGTCCATGACCTACTCCGATACCAAAGATGTGGCCGCCACTGTCGAGCAGATCAACCGCCTGCACTTTGCAGGAGCAGATATCGTACGCGTCTCCTGCCCCGATATGGAAGACGCCTATGCCCTCAAAGCGATCCGCGAACAGACCTCCCTGCCGCTTGTCGCCGATATCCACTTCAACCACAAGATAGCCCTGGAAGCTGTCAAACATGTCGACTGTATTCGTATCAACCCCGGCAATATCGGAAACAACGAAAAAGTCAAAGAGGTGGTCAAGGCGTGCCGCGACCACAACGTACCGATCCGCATCGGCGTCAATGCCGGGAGTCTCGAAAAAGAGATCGAAAACCGGTACGGCGCCACAAGTGAGGCGATGGTCCAGTCGGCTCTTTACCATATCAAACTGCTCGAAGACCTGGACTTTACCGATATCAAGGTGAGCATGAAAGCCAGCGACGTAGAACGTACGGTCGCTGCCTATAGAGGTCTGCGTCCGCTGGTAGAGTACCCTTTTCATCTGGGTGTCACCGAGGCGGGTACGATCTTTCACGCTACGATCAAATCGGCCATCGGCCTTGGAGCGCTTTTACTTGACGGCATCGGCGATACCATGCGCGTCTCGATTACGGGAGAGCTAGAGGAGGAGATCAAAGTCGGCAAGGCGATCCTCAAAGACGCTGGCGTGCTTAAAGAGGGAGTCAATATCATCTCCTGTCCCACCTGCGCAAGACTTGAAGCGGACCTCGTTTCGGCTGTCGCCATTGTCGAGGAGAAGACCAAACATATCAAGACCCCTTTAGA
>JBFEYF010000150.1:0-5208 GCA_041562295.1 Sulfurimonadaceae bacterium | reverse complement strand
CGGATCACCTCCGCCCCTTTTTCATAGACCGTTGCCGTATAGAAGTTGTTGATCTCGATATAGTGATCCGGCTTGATAGGATGCGATGTCGCCGAAGCGTCCTCGACAAACTGGCGCATTCTCAGCATCGCGACATCCGAAATGCGCTGAACGACAGGATCGTTTAGATCCGCAGAGAAGCTTTGGTCCCTAAAGACCGTCAACCCCTCCTTGAGAGTCAACTGGAACCAGTCACGGCAGGTGATACGGTTACCGGTCCAGTTATGAAAATATTCGTGTCCGATAACGCTTTCGATACCTAAAAAGTCGTTATCCGTAGCGGTCTGCTGATCGGCCAGGACATAGTGGGAGTTAAAGATATTAAGTCCCTTGTTCTCCATTGCCCCCATATTAAAAGAGTCCACGGCAACGATCATATAGATATCCAGATCATACTCACGGTCGAATCGTTCCTCATCCCATTTCATCGAAGCCTTAAGCGACTTCATCGCATGCAGACATTTGGATTCATTCCCGATATCGCAGTAGATCTTCAAATCGATCTGGCGGCCGCTCACCGTCGTATAACGGTCTTCTACCAGTGCCAAATCTCCGGCTACCAGAGCATAGAGATAGCAGGGCTTGGGGAACGGATCTTCCCAGACGGCATAGTGGTACCCCGCATCCAGGTCACCGCTTTCGATGAGATTCCCGTTGGAGAGCAGCACCGGGTTTTCCGCTTTTTTGGCGATGATCTTGGTCTGAAAAACAGCCATGACATCGGGGCGGTCAAGATAGTAGGTAATCCGTCTGAAGCCCTGAGGTTCGTTTTGCGTACAGAAGATCCCTCCCGACTTATAGAGGCCATCCAGCGCCTTGTTTTCTATCGGATTGATTCTGTTCATAATTTCAAGCGTGAATGTCTGGGGGAGATTGTGCAGGATAAGATGTTCAGAACTGAGTTCATACTCTGTCTTATGCAGCGCCACTCCGTTTAACGTCACCGATTCAAGCTCCAGGTTTTCTCCATCCAAGACCAGGGGGAAGTTTTCTGCGCTCTCTTTGCGTACCTGCATCAGGTTGGTTACATGCGTCGATGTGTCATCCAAAACGAAGGTAAGATTGATCCGTTCTATCGTGTAGTGCGGTTTTTGATAATCTTTTAAATAGATCGTTTCGGGTTTTGGATGACTCATTAGAACTTCTTCTTTTTTCCCGATTATACCAAATTATCCTAAGCCAGCCTCTATTTTTAAGCCAAAAAAGGTATGATTTTGGTATGTATGACAAATATTATCTGCTGGACACCAACATCCTTTTAGAGGATGCGCAAAAAATATTTTCCCTCTCCCAGGAGGGTCAGAATCTTATCATTCTTACCGAAACGGTCCTGGATGAGATCGATAGCAAAAAGAGCGGTTTTGACGAAATCAACTTTCAAGCCAGGGAGTTTGGAAGAATTTTGGAAGACGCCACCGTCTTGGAAACGGCACAGTTTGAAGATTTCAGAATCGTAAAACTCTGCTTAGATGACAAGAAGGCAACCGTAAAGATCGATATCATCTCCAAAGAGCATTATGCCTGTGAAGTCTCTTCGGTATCGGCCAAGATTCTCAATGACAGAAAGATCCTGGAGATCGCCTCAGGGCTCAAACGGCTTTATCCAAAACCTATAGAGTTTCTCTCTATGGATATCATGGCACGAACCCGGGCCATCAGTCTGGGGATCAGAACATCGGGCCTCAAAGGGGCTCAGGGCTCATCCTATAAAGCCCAGTTCGTACGCCGCATCGAGATCCCTTTTTCGATGCTGGAGACACTCAACCACAGCGATATTTTGGGCGTCGACCCCGATTATCAAAGCCACTACTACTGTTATGAGTTCAAAGTGATCGACTCGGATCAGGTCATTTTGGCCAGTGTCCAAAACGGCAAGATCCACCTGCTGGATGAAGAGGAGCTTCGTAACCAGAATGTCACCCCGCTTAATAAAGAGCAGCTCTTTTTCTCCTATGCCATCTTGGAGAACTATTTTAATATCATCATCGTCGAGGCACTAGCGGGAAGCGGTAAAACCCTTTTGGCCGTAAGCGGTGCGATGAAACTGCTGCGTCAAAAGCTCTACCGCCGCATCATCTACATCAGAAACTCTATTGAAAGTATCGACAGGGGTGAAGATGTGGGGTACCTTCCCGGGCTGGAAGAGAAGTTCCGTATCTACAACCATCCGCTGATGGATACGCTGGAACATATCGTACGCAATAACGCCAAACGCAAAAAACAGCAAAATGTCCACGGTATCGGTAAAAACGAACTCTCCAGTGATGAAATCGAAAAACGTATCGCCGAGATGATCACCACCTACTCTATCGAGACGATGTGGGTAGGTGAGATGCGGGGTCGTACCCTTTCGGATGCCGTCGTTATCATCGACGAGGCCCAAAACATCTCCAACAAGACGATGCAAATGATCCTCTCACGTATTGACGCCAACTCCAAGGTCGTCATCCTGGGAAGTAACAAACAGATCGACAATATCTACCTGAACCGTCACACCAATGCTCTGACGACACTGATCCAGTCGACCAAAGAGGAGCCTGAAGAGATCAAGCTCTTCGCGCTTAAACTGACCAAAGTGCTTCGCGGACCTATCACCGCCTGGGCTGAACGCATCTTTACTCCGAAACACCTGGAGAACGGTTATGAGGATTAACTGTATTCGTTGTGTCCACTACTTCGTTACATGGCAGCCGCAACATCCGCACGGATGCCGCGCCTACGGGATCAAATCGAAACGCCACCCCTCGGCGGAAGTCCAAAGTGCTTCAGGTGCACCCTGCCAGGTATTCCAGCCCAAGCAGCCGCCCAAATCCTGATCTGCGGGCTGTAGAGCTTAAGCCAACTTTCATTCAAGCTGCACTATAGTTTTTGATACTTAGCTTATCCTAAAGGTCAATTCAATGGCAGGTGTACACTTTCCTATTAACGCGCTTTACAGTCTTGTCAAACACCATATCAATATGAACAAACGTTTTGATACCAGCAATGAAGCGGAATTTTCGCTGCTCTTTTTTGAGTATACGGGAGGCACACCCAAGACCATTACCCATGTCTTTAAAAAGGTACTGCGCAGAGCGGATGTCATCTTCAATGTCGGTGATGACTTTATTTTACTGCTTCCCTATACCGACTGGAACGGTGCGGTAAAAGTCTTAGAGGGGTTACAGACCTTTTTGGAGCGTACGGAGCAGGATACGATCGTCACCTACCCTGACGACAGCGACGACGCAAGAGAGCTTTTGATCCTGCTGAACAAGCAGGTAGAGCGTTGTTACGATAAGACCCTAGATTTTACGCTGCTGTAACGCCTTTTCGATCTGTCCGACAGCTTCTTGCAGGTTGGCAAAAGGTACGGCGCAGTTCATACGCATAAAACCGCTGCCGCCGGGACCGAACAATCTTCCCAAACTCAACCCCAGTCCCGCTTCTTCGATAAAAAACTTTTTAAGCTTCATATCTTTAAGTCCCATGCCGCGGCAATCCAGCCACAATAGATAGGTCCCCTCGCTTTTATAAACTTTCAGACCTTCCATCGCGTTGATCTTCTCTACAGCATACTCCAGATTACGGTCAAGATAGACCAAAAGATCCTCCAGCCACGCTTCACTCTTGCCGTAAGCCGCCTTGATCGCATGGTATCCCATAAGCTGGCCCGCGACTATATGGCGGGCTTTAAAGACTTTTTCCATCGCTTTCAGACGCTTCGGGTTGTGGGTAAAAAAGAGTGTCGCCGCGAGGCCTGAGATGTTAAACCCTTTACCCGGACCAAAAAGCGTCACCGTACGCTCTTTGGCATCGTCACTGATCGTCGTGATGCTGCGATAGGTAAAGCCCGGCATCACCAGATCACAATGGGCATCATCACTGATAATCGTCACATCATGTTTTTGGCAAAGCTGTGCGATCTGTCTCAGTTCCGCTTCCTGCCACACCCTGCCGACCGGGTTATGGGGATTACACAGTAGCAGTATTCGGCTTTGGCCTAAAGCCTGCTCCAAAGCATCAAAATCGATCTCAAATCGGTGAGCTGTATTGAGCAGTTCCACCGTATGAAGGTGACGATCCTGAGTTTCGACCACCTCCATAAAAGGAGAATAGACCGGTACGAAAGTCGTCACACCTTCACCCTTTTCGCTAAAAGCTTCGATCGCGGCACTCATCGTCGTCATGATACTCGGACTGGCATGAATCATCTCAAAAGCGACCTCTAGGCCATGCCGTTTTAAAAGCCATGCGGAAGCCGTCTCAAAGAGCTCCCTCTCGGGCATGGCGTAACCGTAAACGCCGTGTTCCACCCTTTGTGCCAGCGCCTCTTTAATCGCATCCGAGGCTTCAAACTCCATGTCCGCCACCCACATCGGGTAGACCCTGTCGGTACCAAAGAGCTTTTGCCGGAAACGGTACTTCTCGGCATCGCTGCGATAGCGCGCCGTATCCTTGTCAAACGGGCTTAGTGACGTTTCCATACACTTACCTGCGCCACTGTGTGCTGAAACTTACGCGCCGTTTCCCGGATCACAAACTCCACATCGGAAGGCTCATCGACCAAAGTGAAACTCTCTTGCAACGTCTCTTTAAGCCCGTCAAGAGTCGTATAGGGTTTACCCTCTTTCATAAAGCCTCCCAGCCAATGCTCTTTTTGGGTAAACTCTTCCAGCCAGGTATAGGGAGAACAGATGATCAGCAGCCCGCCGCTGTTGATACGGGATTTGACGTCTTCCAAGAAGATCTTTGGTTCATACAGACGGTCGATAAGGTTGGACGCGATAACCAGGTCATACCCTGTGTAGTGCGGTTTGAGGTTACAGGCGTCTCCCTGCATAAACTCTATTTTAGAAGCCACCGCTTCGTAGCCCAAAGATTTCAGATCCGCCGTTTCTACAGAGTGAAGGTCACCCTCTATAACTCTTTTATAGCTGATCGATCCCCCCTCTTTAAGATGCGTTCCCACCTGGATAAAGCGCGCGGAAAAATCGATACCCGTCACCGCATCGAAGTGTTTGGCCAGCTCAAAGCTCATACGTCCCACGGCACATCCCAAATCCAATACCCTGCTGCGCTTGGCAGGTTCCTGATACTTCAGTGCGATATCGACCAGCGAGAGGGCCAGATTTTTGACACCGAAGTGTTCCTGCCCGTAATGGAAATCGCAATATTGCGATACCTGTG
>JBFEYF010000149.1:0-5295 GCA_041562295.1 Sulfurimonadaceae bacterium | reverse complement strand
TTTTCACTCTCCAACAACTCAAAACTGACATACTCGGCATATTCAAACTGGCTCAGACGGGATACAAAAAGTTCGCGGCTCTCCTCATCCAGGATATCGTCGATGGAGATATTAAAAGAGCATTTGACCTGCTTCGTTTCTATAAGTTGCAGCATCTGTATGAAGATCATCCTGCTGATGGTCGCATAGAGTCTGGCCTCTTTGGCAACGGTCAAAAACTCGATAGGAGGCACCAGCTGGCCGCTACTGTTGATCATACGCGCCAAGACCTCATACTTATAGACCTTTTTATCTGCGGCGTGGCAGATAGGCTGCAGAAAGATCTCTATCCTGTTATGGTTGATCGCCTGGGTGATCTCGCTGACCTGATTGAAGTTTTTCAAGAAGTTTTCGCGGATTCTTTTATGTTCGTTATATTGGACCAGTCCCCGCTTGGTCTTTTTCGCCTCTTTTAAAGCGATATCCGCTTTGGCAAAGATATCATCTTCATGCATCGCTATACCGGCAGAGATATTCAATAGCAGCCTGTTTTCAAGCTCAATCAATTCAAACGTCTTTACCTGATCAAAAAGCATCTGGCAGTAGTGTTCAAAGGAGTCCTGCGTTACGGCATCGCCGGCTAATACCGCAAACTCATCTGCACCCATGTGATAAAGCCGATAGGGGATATCGACCATGTTATCAAGTGCATTGGCCAGCTGCAAGATAGCTTTGTCGCCCCGCTTGGTCCCAAAATAGTCATTAAAGTGCTGGAACTTATCGATATTGACCAGCATCAGTTTGGTCTCTTTGCACTTTTTGATATCTTCCATCAGCTTATAGCGGTTGGGCAGGTTGCTTAGCGAACTGTGGTAGTAGCGGTAGGTAACCTCTTTGGTCTTTTTTTCTACCTCTTTTTCCAGTGAATGGGAGTGTGCGACAAGTTCCACCTGAAGTTCATACTGTTTTTTCTCGGCCAGTTTAGCCCGTTCAAGCTGAATGGCGTACTTCTTGTTATGACGGATCAGGTTCAAGAAGGTGATAACTATGATGATGGTCCCGCCGATCAGGACAAAGACAATCTGAAACTGGGCCGAGTCTATCGAATCCGTAAGCTCCTTCACACCGCTTAAAAAGGTCTGTTTGGCCAGGTTGGTCAAACTGCCGAAATCCTCGTGGAATTTGGCCGTCACACTGCTGAATGCGCTGATCGCATCGATACTGTCTTCTTCCTGACTGTCTGCAAAAGTCTCAAGCAGCTCTTTTTCGATGTAGCTGTAGGCAACAAGACGTTTACTGATACGCTCTACGACACTCAGCGCATCGTCTACTTTGAGGTTTTGTATCAGAGAGTGCAGCATATCGATATCATTATCGATGTTAAAAAGATTGCTGTAGGTATACTCTTTTTTGAAGTTGTGTTTCATGATGATATACGCATAGATATCAGCTTCATGCTTTTGGATCTTTTTACGGATCTGTTCGGTAAGAGAAAAGAGTTTGTAGTGTTTATCTTTGATCTCTTCCAGAAGATCGGAAGAGCTTTGGATCGTCTGCATGGAGACGATAAAGGAGACGAAAAAGAGGATCAGGCCTATGAAGATAAGAAGATACCTTAGCCGTCCTCTCATCTTATCCCTTGATCATATCAGCTATTTTTTCTGCATCAAATCCGAAGTGGCTAAAGAGTTCATCTGCCGGAGCACTCGCACCGAAACTTGTCATACCGATGACGTTATCGGCAAATCGGTACCACTCCATTCCTGCAGCGGCTTCGATCGCGATAACCGTTGTAGCAGGATCGATGATGCTGTCGATGTAGTCGCTCTCCTGTTCAACCAAAAGGTCAAAACATGGAACCGAAACGATATTGGCTTTGATACCGCGTTCAGCCAGGATTTTCTGGGTATCAAGAGCCAGTGCCACTTCCGAACCGGATGCCATCAGGGTATAGGTAGCGTCCGCTTCCTGGCTTAGAAGGTAACCACCCTGTTCGATGCTTCCTTTCACAGGCGCGCTTGGCAGCTGCGGTAATCCTTGACGCGAACAGACAAAGGCTGAAGGTGATGTTGTCATCTCTAACGCTTTTTTCCAACACGCCACGTTTTCGTTACCGTCTGCCGGACGGTAGACATAACAGTTAGGCAGCGCTCTAAACTGGCTTAGGTGTTCGATCGGCTGGTGTGTCGGTCCGTCTTCACCGACACCGATACTGTCGTGCGTCCATACAAAGAAGTGCTGGATACCCGAAAGTGCCGCAATTCTTACCGCCGGTTTGAGATAATCCGAAAATACAAAGAAGGTTGCAGAAAACGGCATGATCGGACCGTAGAGTGCCATAGCGTTTGTGATACTTGCCATCGCATGTTCACGGATACCGAAATGGATATTTTTACCCTTAGGGAAATCACCCATATCTTTTAGCTCGGTTTTGTTTGACGGACCAAGGTCTGCAGATCCGCCGAGGAATCCCGGGATCGCCTGGGCAATCGCATTAAGAATCTTGCCGTTGGAGTCACGCGTAGCGACTTTACCTTCGAATTGTGGCCACTGAATACGTGAAAAGTCCGGGTTAAGAAGCTGGTTAAGCGCTTCGTTTTGTTCTGCGTACGGCATCTCATTAAGTGAGTGGTTCCATTCGCGTTCAGCCAGGTCTCCCGCTTCGATAGCTGCTCTAAAGCGTGTCAGAACATCTTCATCAACATGGAACTTCTTAGCCGGATCAAATCCCGCTTTGGTTTTGGCTGCCACGATCTCATCATCACCTAACGGGGCACCGTGCGAGTGGTGGGATCCTTCCATCTTATCGGCACCCTTGGCGATTGTCGTGTTGGCGATGATCAACACAGGTCTGTCCGCTTTTTTGGCTTCGGTAATCGCTTCATCGATCTCTACAAAGTTATGACCGTCGATCTCCAACACCATCCAGTTTTGAGACTCAAAACGTTTGCGGATATCTTCTGAGATACTCAGATCCGTAGATCCCTCGATAGTAATACGGTTGGAGTCATAAATGAGGATCAGATTATCCAGCTTGTTGTGACCTGCCAGTGAACACGCTTCATAGGAGACACCCTCTTCAAGGTCGCCGTCACCGCACAGACAGTAGACATGGTGATCGATGATATCGGCATTTGGCATATTAAGCTGTGTTGCCATATATTTGCTTGCCATAGAAAAACCTACCGCATTGGCGACACCCTGTCCCAACGGTCCTGTCGTAATCTCTACACCGGCTGTATGACCATACTCAGGGTGCCCCGGAGTCTTGGAGTCAAACTGGCGGAACTGCTTAAGATCTTCCATCTCAAGGCCGTATCCCCAAAGGTAATAAAGGGAGTAGATCAAACCGGTAGCATGACCGCCTGAAAAGACTAAACGGTCACGGTTTAACCAGTTCGGGTTTTTGGGATTGTGTTTGAGGTGGGCACTCAGTACCGTTGCGATATCTGCCAGTCCCATCGGTGCACCCGGGTGACCGGAGTTCGCCTGTTGTACCATATCGGCAGCCAAAAATCTGATCGTGTTGGCCATTTTTGTCATCATCGTCGTATCCACGTTATTTGTCCTTTTTATGTCTGTATAGATAATTTTCAAGTAGTGTCGTCAAGCTTCTTTGCAACCGCTCATCAAAACTTTTCAGTTTCGTATGCAGTCTGCCGGCAAGCTCATCAGCCGCTTGCATCGATCCGGACAGTCCCATCAGGTTGACAAAACTGTTTTTTCCGTCATCATTCTGGGTTGTTTTTCCCGCTTCATCTGAGGAAAGTGTTTGATCAAGTATATCATCTTGTATCTGAAAAAGCAGACCCAAATCGATACCGAAATCGTAAAGATCCCGCGCAAGCGCATCTTCACCGCAAATGATAGCTCCCATTTCCAAACTTGCCGCGATCAGTTTGGCGGTCTTGTTTATATGAAGCTTTTTAAGCTCCTCAAGCGTTAAAGGGGTGTTCTCAAAATGGCAATCGACCGCCTGCCCTATGATCATACCCGATACACCGCCGTTGGTAGCCAAAGATCTGACAAGTTCGATACGTGTCTGTGCTGAAAAGGGTGCTTTACTTAACAGCTCAAAGGCGTAGGTGTTCAGTGCATCACCGGCTAATATAGCCGTCACCTCGTCATAGGTGATATGCAGTGTCTCGACACCGCGGCGCAGATTTGCATCATCCATAGCGGGAAGATCGTCGTGTATCAGCGAGTAGGTATGCAAAGACTCTACCGCCAACGCAGCATGGCAGGCACTTTTGACCAAAAGCGGCTGAAAAGCCTCTACAACACCCAGCAGCAGTGCCGGACGGAAGCGCTTACCGCCGCTTTGCATCATCACAGCCAAAGCTTTTTCAAAATGGGGATGTACCGTATCTAAAACCGGAAGATGGCCTTCTAAAAAGGTCTCAAAAGATTTCATCAAAAGTCTTACTTATTTTTTTTATAATTTTAACATAATATCGGATGGGGTATAGATAAAAAACTGAAATCCGTTGCGCTCAAAAACATAACGGATCTTCTCACCTTTTTTAAAGTGCGAAAAATATGCTCTTACATCCTTGTCACTCTGGACTGCGACCCCATTGACCGACTTAAGGCGGTCACCGGCCTTCAGTTGAAGCTTATCTACGAAGCTTCCCTTTTTTACCGATACGATACGCAGTTTCTCATCAAATCTGAAGCCCAGGTGTTCGATAAAGGTATCCCCAAGGACGCCGCCCCCCATCTTCTCTTTGAGTACGACACTCAAGCGCAGAGTTTTACCGTGTCGCTTGACGGTAAAAAAGTCTTTCACACCGGGACGGGAAAAAAGGATGGCGCGGTTAAGCTGAGTCAGAGATGAACGCTCTTCGTTACGGGTCACGATCTCATCTCCCAGTTCAAAAGGGTTATAGTCGAAAAAAGGGTTCTTTGCCGTAACGACAATCTTTCCCTTATCCATTTCAAAACGTACACCGGCAGTCGCAAAAGGGGTTTTACTGTAAAGAAAATGGTTGATATACTCTGAAGTCACTCCCCCTTTGGTAGCGACAAAACCGCGCAGGGTGCAACATTTGCCAAAGAGTGCCCTCCCTGTTTCGGTTGGGGTCTTGAGTGAAGCCAGCGTATCCAATCCGTTGCTCTCCCGGTCGATGTGGTTGTAACGGATAAAGCCGGGTCCGATCTCCGCTACCTCCTTGGGATGACGGTTGATTACCTTCATCACTTTGGCCGTGCTATTATCTTTAAGCAGATAAAGACCCAACGTCGCTTCGCTGCGGCGTACATCTTGCAGCGGCTTTTCGGAGAATGCCAGCCATCCCTGCTTAGTGTATATTGCGG
>JBFEYF010000148.1:0-5344 GCA_041562295.1 Sulfurimonadaceae bacterium | reverse complement strand
TTGCTGCGGGTTGGTAAACCATTTCGGTTCAGGTTTTGCCTGCTCAAATTTCGGTGCAGGCGGTTTGCCGCCGCATCCGCCAATCAGCAGAGCAGCAGTGATAACACCTGCAATCAGTAATAAACGTTTCATCATCTCTTACTGTTTTTTGTTGATCTGAGCCATAGCTTCTTTACGTTTAGCTATTGTCTGATCTACACGCGTAATAGAACGGCTGATTTCGTCATTTGGTTCAGGAACCAAAGATTCAGCTAGAGAGTAAAGCTTTTTAGCATCTTCCAAACGTCCTTCTGCTTCGGCGATAACAGCTAGGTCATAGTTAACAGAATAGCTTTTGCCTTTGAACTCTTCGTTCAATCTTTCCAGCATCTCTTTAGCTTTTTCGTAACGGTTTAGCTCGATATATTTCAGTGCACCTTTAAGCTGCTGTTTTTGAGCATCACTGATTTCAAATTCTACATCTTCCATCAATGCAACTTTGAAATATACATAGTGTGGAGCCAGTTTGAACGCGAAATCCTTAGCTACTTTGTTTGCTAAATGCTCAAGACCCTGCTGCTTAGACGGAAGCGCCTGCCCCTGGTCTGTACATTTTTTGTAGATCTTCTCTTCCGTAACGTTTTCCGCATGAATAAGGTCACCGACTTTAACATCAACAATCTTCATTGTAGCACCCATACCGATAAGACGTTTTGTACATGAAACGTTATACGTATACATAGTCTCCGCACACTTCATAATGTTACGACATTTTGTACGTGTCTCCGTATAGTAAGAGTCATTGGAAGAAGTAGAAGTTACTTCACCGCTGATCAGCGCTTTGGCACCGGCAAGTTTACCGATCTGAACCGAAGTACCTTCATCCATTAGACCTGAAGACTGAAGTCTTTGCTCTTTTAGGATATTGTTGATAGCTGTACGGTCAACCACTTTAAAGTAAGGCTGTCCATCCAGTTTTTTCATCGCGATTTCTGTCTCGATCTTGCTGGCAAGACCGATATAGTCACGCTTAAACGGAGTTACCGCAATGGTTTTTGTATTGGCTACACGTGCTACTTCAGCAGGTTCCAACGCTTTAATTGTTACCTTCTGGGCACACCCTGAAAAAATGGCAGCTGCCAAACCCAATGTCACAAGTACTTTCTTGTTCATACTGTCTCCTTTTGTTGTATGCTAAATGCTACAACACCCGTTTTAAAATCTGCCTTAATCGAAGGGTTCAAACACCTATATTTGCGAATTTGATCCTATATTTGATACTTTTTATCTAATTGTTTTTAATTGTTATATCATAAAAAATAATTATATTACTGTACCGGGTTTTAGCAAGCTGGTATAATGCGATCAAAAAAAGAGTCTATTGAGATGTTATGCGGAATTGACGAAGCGGGTCGCGGACCTATAGCCGGTCCCTTGGTAATGGCAGGTGTCATTTTACAAGAGCCTATTGAGGGGCTGGCTGACTCCAAAAAGCTGAGTGAAAAGAGACGGGAAGCTCTTTATGAGACGATCACCGCACAGGCCCGTTTTCATACGGCCGTTTTCAGCGCGCAGGAGATCGATGATAAAGGGATCTCAGCCTGTCTTAAAGCGGGTCTGGAAGAGATCATGCGAAATCTTGAGGCAGCAGAGTACCTTTTTGACGGTAACTCCACCTTCGGCGTCACAGGATTAAAGACAATGGTTAAAGCGGATGATAGTGTCGAAGAGGTCAAAGCCGCTTCCATTATTGCCAAAGTGACTCGTGACAGGAGTATGATCGATCTGGATAAAACCTATCCGAACTACGGTTTGGCACAACATAAGGGGTACGGAACCAAAGATCATGTCGAAGCGATCAAAAAACAGGGCTTTACGCCGATACACCGCAAAAGCTTCAGACTCAAGGCCTTGGAACCGACACTCTTTTAACGCTTTTGCATACTCTTTTTGACTTCCCTTACATAGGTAAAAGCGTCTTGAAACATCGCTGATAGATGCTCGATAGGGAGCTTGAGCTTCTGGGCAATAAACTCTATCTTTTTAAAGTTCCCCTGCTCCATGATAAGCGCCAGTTTGAGGATCTTGCCCAACTCCCCTTCACCGTTTATCAATGCTGCCGCTACCGCATCCGAAAAGAACCCCTTGTCGACGATATCCCGCATCGGCACTTTAAAGATCGCATCGGACAGCGAAAGCAGCCCTACCATATAAGCCTGGCTTTTATATTCGCTGCGTTTGACAATGTCGCACAGCAACTCCATCATACGCGCTCTCATAAGAGAGCTGTCTACCAACGGCTGGTTTTGGGACTCCCCTTTGGCAGTAAAAAGGGTAAGCATAACCCAGGATGTCAATTTCTGGCGTCCAAGTAGGTTAACCGCCTGCGTAATCGTATCGACCTCTTTTTTGGCTGAGAAGCCGGCAGCATTGATAAACTTTAAAAGCAGAAGGGAGACGTCAGGCGAATATTTGATCAGCTTGATAATCTCCCCGATCTCTTCATCTGAACGCAGCTTGGTCAGAACCTGCATCAAGGTGATCTTGTCAGCCGCCAATTTCTTGCCCTTGATGATTCTTGGCTGCTCAAAAAAGTATCCCAGAAAATAGCTAAACCCCAGACGCTTACACATATCAAAGCCCTGTTGCGTCTCTACCTTGGTCGCCACCAACGTCGAACCCAGACGTCTAAAAAGCATCTCATGTTTATGATAGATATCAAAGTCCAGTTTTCGGACATTAAAGACAATAAACTTAAAACGCGCCAAAAAGGCTTCATCCCTTTTTTGTATCACATCATCGATCAGTAGATGGGTAATAGCAAACTCAAACCCCTGATCCATCAAAGATTCAATCACATTGGACACTTTCGTCGAGAAACTGCTGCGTTCGGTCAGTTCAAAGATCATATGCTCTTTGGGAAGGATAGAGAGATCGGTTTTGATGATCGTCTGATCATCCACCTTCACAAGCGCCTTTTTCCCTTCCAGGGTCTTGTCGATATCAAACGTATGCATCAACTGGGCAATAGCGGATGCATCACCGGGCATCAGATCTTTTAAGGGGAGGTTACGGACATTATTTCTTCGAAACAGTAATGAGTAGTAGGCGACTTCACCATCACAATCTAAAATAGGCTGTCTACCTAAAAAAGCAAATTCCACGCACGTTCCTGCTTGATAAAATTGATTCTTAACTCATTATAATTGAAAAAAGTTTAAACCTATCTTCTTCTTTGACGGGGTTTTCGCCTTTTTTCAGAACCTCTATCATCCCCGTCAGAACGCTTCGGGGTGAAGCGTCGCTGCTGCATGAAACAGCTTTGGCAGATATTATATTCATAATCGGAAGGAAGTGTTTTCGAACAGAGACGGCACTTTTTCAAAAACTCGCCACGTTTGAGTGAGTTTTCCATAAAGGCGTTAAGCCTGAAACGCTCCTGTATCGCCAGATCCGCATCGATAAAAGCCTCCTCATACCGGTAGGCAAGCCATAGATAAAGCGATATCTCTTTGATCCTGTCCTCAACCTCCAAAAGACGCTCTTCCGTGTCGGCAAAAGCGGGCAGATGATCGATAGGATAAAAATGAACCAGACCCGCATTGACAAAGGAGTTGATGTAGGTTTCAAACTGCTGCATCACATAGGGTGCGGAACTCACCGGTGCCGTCGCAAAGGTGAACTTGTCTTTAAGCTGCATCTCATACCCGTCAAGCATCTGGGCCACCTCATCCATACTCTCAAAATCGGTCGCTTCAAAAGGGCCGTCAAACTCCATATGCTTGGAGAAAAATCCGAAGATCTGCTGCAGCTTGTCGGTCTGTAAAATGGAGGCGACCAGTTTGATATGTTCAAAATTGGCCATCACTTTAAAAGGAGGCTTGATCGGCTCCAGGGGAGCAAAAACCAGCTTACCGATACGACTGAGTACATCACGGCTGATCGCACCGATAAAACCGACCTCTTCCAGGCCGTAACGTCCCGCACGCCCTGAGATCTGCTGCACTTCGCTGGGTGTCAAAAGCCTGCGGCTCTCGCCGTCAAACTTGCTGTCCTTGGTAAAAAGCAGCGTCTTGATAGGCAGGTTCAACCCCATGGCGATCGCATCGGTAGCAACAAGCACTTCGCTCTCACCCTCTCTAAAACGCCTCGCCTCTTCCCGGCGCACTTCAGGGGAGAGGTTGCCGTAGATGACCGATACCTTATAGTGTTTGGCCAGCTTGTGGCGGTATCTTAGGACATCCGAACGCGAAAAAGCGACCAGTGCCGTACCTGCAGAGATTCGTTCCAAAGGGGTTACCGTATCCAAAAGCTCCTGACGGTTTTTTCGCTCATAAGGAACGACGGTCAGCGGCTCCCCTAACCACTCGCACAGGGCCTCGACAGCTTCCAGGACATCCGCGGAACCGGTCAGATAGACCTTCTTGGCCGGGATACCGATCAGGGCATTGGCCCAGGCCCATCCCCGGTCGCGGTCCCCGATCATCTGTATCTCATCAATGATCGCAACATCCACTTCGGTCTCAAAGTCCGCCATCTCGATGGTAGAACTGACATGACCGGCATCCTCGTCAAAGATCTCCTCTTCCCCGGTCAACAAAATCGCCGGTACCCCCATACCGATCAGGTTTTCATACCCCTCCAAAGCCAGAAGTCTTAACGGAGCCAGATAGACGCCTGTATCGGCATTTTTAAGCGCCTGCATCGCCTCATAGGTCTTACCGCTGTTGGTCGGCCCTACATGGAAGATGATCTGGCGTTTGAGTTCTCTGGCCAAAGGAAAGAGCGCTTTAAAATCACGGATCGTCCTTGCAAGAAGAGTCTCACGCTGCTGCTGACGGCGCAGGTCCACGGTAAAAAGGGCAAAGGCGGTGACGATCTGCTGATGCATTTTCCGCGTCAGCGAAAGGGTGCGTTCACTCTCAAACAGTTTACGGATCTCGTTATTGATAAAAAAAGTAATACTCTCCTGGCGCATGCCCAGGCTCTCACCCTCAGCCTGCAGCTCCGCTACCAGGGCATCATACTCCAAAGCGAAACTCTGCTGAAGCCCCTCGTCGATCTGCTTGAGTTCGTCATCGATCGTAATCACTTCCCCTTTGAGCACCATCGCGGAAGCCTTCCACAGCGGCATCGTCAGATCATAGGTATAGACGATCTTCTCTTTTGGAGAGAGCTTGTACGTTCCCTTTTTGATCGCACTGACAGCCCCCTTGGTGATGATCAGGTTATGCAGCTGTGTATGCTCTTTGATCACGCGGTACAGCAGGTCAAACCCCAGGGAGAAGCTCTCCAGGTTCGACTCCGGTTCCAGGGCTTTAAACCACCCCAGCCGTTCTGACTGCGAAAGATAGGGGTGATCTTT
>JBFEYF010000147.1:0-5356 GCA_041562295.1 Sulfurimonadaceae bacterium | reverse complement strand
TTCCGCTAACACATAAACCGATCGCCAATGCCCGGGATAAAAGTGAATGGGATATCTACACCGATCTTCTGCTCAAAGCGATCCCGCCCCGTTTTATTATCCTGGAGCTTAGCCTGAATCCGCTTCCGGTAACGGGTGTCTATCTTAAGGATAAAGAGCGTCAGTTTTATGATGATAGCGTGATCTTTAATGACCTTAATCTGGTTGAAGCGATCACCGCAGGTTTTGAAGAGCCCTATGCCGTATCACTCTTTATCGGCAATACCGTCAAGTTTACCCGTCCGGGAACAAGAAAAGCGGGAAGTAACCGCGCCTATGCCGGCCTTTTGATCTCCTGGACCGACAAACATATCAAACAAAACGATCTGATTGATGATCAATCGTATGAGATTGAGTGGAAGATTCTGGGTTCCAGAGATCTAAACGACTATAAACTCAAATGGTCCTACCGTATCGGGGCAAAACTGCATGAACATCCAGAAATCACTGACAGCGTCTATATCGGGTTTAGACGAAGCCGACTCGATTTTGAGAGTGCCGCTTTTTCCTGGATCAACAACAGTGCTTTTGAGGTCACCAGTATCTTCTCCAAAGAGACCTATAATCCTATCGGTCACGAGATCTATTTTGAGAAAAAGTTCCCTACCACGATTGGCGGGAAAAAGGTAGGTATCAACTTCGGTCTGGGTTATATCTACCAGGGTGCCAATAAATATAGCGGTGCCCTAAAACAGCAGGGTGTCAATACCGACCAGATCATTATCCGTCCCAATATACAGTTTTAATAGTATGGCAAAATGGCAAAGCCTCTTTGATCTACGATGACTCTGCGTACGTAAAGTATTTCCTTTGGTCATCTGCTTCGCCAGCAGGGCCACGCACCTTAGGTGCTTTAGTCTTCTTGATACTTCTTAGTTGATTACTTTTATTACTTCCTTTTAATGACAAAAAGAGCACAATACGAACAATATATTTCGCAGTTAAAACTGAAGGATACGAATGTTTAAAACGATTGGATTTATAGAGCAGGCTTTGAAATCTATCGATGATGATGTGCAGGTGATCTTGATGAACATGTCGCTTTCATTGACGGAAAAAGATGATCTGATGCTGCCGCTTTTGCAGCAAAAACGTGTCTTGGACCAGACACTGGAAGATCTAAGATATCTTGAGGCTAACCCTCCGGCTAAAGGGGGCGCCTGTAAGTCGGGGATGATCCGACAGGATCAGGAAAAATAGCTTATTTTTCTCTGCATAGGAGATGGTCCAGACTGTATTTCCCGGCACCCTGTGTGGCAAGAACCAACAGCATAAGCAGATAGTAAAAAGGGATCTCAAAACCGTTGGAGAACTTATGGGTCGTCTCATATTGGAGTTGTCCGTCTAAAAAGACATAGTGAGTCTGACTCAGCTCCTGAACCATGGCAAAACCGTTTGAGCCATGAACCGTAACGATGGCGACGATCATCGTGATGATGAGCGGCACAGTGATAAACCGGGTCATGAATCCCAGTGTAAGCAGTAGGACGCCCAGGGATTCTGCAGCCGTCGCCAAAAAGGCATTAAGAGCCGGAAAAGGAAGATCCAGATGCCCTTCGCCCGGACCGAACCAGGTGACGATATAGGAGAAGTTTTGAAGTTTCATCAGAGCCGGATCCAAAAAGGTATAAGCCAGCATCAATCGTAATGCAAAAAGGACCGCATCACCTCCTTTGTTAAGCTGGGTGTCGATAAGGGACTGTATCTCATAGCACTTTTTCATGTTAGACCTCCTTGGTTATGATGATCTGTTGCGCTGCAAAGCTTTGCAAGGGCTCTTGCAGCAGTTGGATGACTTCATCAGGTTCGACTTCGTAATGGCTGCATATCTCAGCGAGCGCCTCTTTGGGTGTCTTCTCTGAAAAGCGTTCCAAAAGCTCGTGCAAAAAAGGTGTGATCTGACGGTAATGGATCTCATGCGTGGTAAAATCGTAATAGACCAGCACGGCGTAGATACCGCTTTGATCCAACCCTTCATCATGAAAAACCGGAAAATTGAGCTTCTTTAAAACAGCAGACTCCGATAGGCAGACCGCTTTGTCCCATGAAAAAGTCTGCTGCTTTTTGGGTTGGTAGTGTTTCATAAAGAGTTCGATCTCTATCCACTCAAACCAAAGAAGATCATTAATAAAGGGATAGCTTTTGGGAAGTTCTGTGGTCGCAACGAAATGACGAAACTCATCGGGCATCTGCCAGATATAGGGTGTCTGCGGTTCACCTTTGATAAAGTCCCATACCAGTGTCTCAAAGGCCTCTTCACTCAGATAGCGGCTAAAGCGCGGATAGGCGTTTAAGAGAACCTCTTTGAAGCGGTAATGGATCAGTTCCCTGTAGGTATTGATCGGATTGCCCTGTGGTTTATAAAGCGGCGACTGTGTCGTGATAAGTTCGAAAAAACGTTGTTGTGTCGCTTTATGCATAACTCTTCCTTGATGTTCGGGCCTGTTGGACAGCATCATGGAGTATCCGATACTCATCGATCATGCTCTGCAGGTCCGGCACATCATTGTCGCGTTCGATCATCACAGGTACGTCGATAGATTCAAGGGTGTATTGTAAAAGTTCCCAAACCTCGTTTTTGACCGGTTCGCCGTGCGTATCGATAATGAGATTCTCTTCGGGATAGAGGGTATGCCCCGCTACATGGATATAGGCCGTAGGGGAGAGGTCAAGCTCTGAAAGAAAGGCTTTGGCATCGAAGTTATGGTTGACGGCATTGACATAGACATTATTGACATCCAGCAGCATCTTCGCGCCCGATTGGTGCATCACTCCGTTGATAAAGTCAGCTTCGCGCATCTCCATATAGGGAACGTGGTAGTAGGTGGCATTTTCCAAAATAAGGGGGCGTTCTAAGATATCCTGTACCTCCTTGACCCGCTCGGATACATGGTTGATCATCCCTTTGGTCATCGGCAGTGGCAGCAGCTCGTAGGTCTGGGAACCGTTGAAGCTTGAAAAACTGAGATGTTCGGAGTAGTGATCGATCTTATAAGTATCCAAAAAACTTTTCAGATCTTTTAAAAATTTCCTGTTTAAAGGCTCGGGCGAACCTATAGATAGAGAAAGCCCGTGACATACGATAGGAAATTTCGAAACGATCTTTTCAAAGTTCTCGCGAAGGTGAAAGGGCATCGCGATCCAGTTTTCAGGTGTGATCTCTAACCAGTCCGGTTTAAATCCCGAAGGCAAAAGCTCGTTGAGAAACTCGCTTCTTAGACCTAAGCCACATCCTGAAATACCCTGCATCTGCTACCCTTCTTTGTTTAGTCTATTTTTGACCGCCGCATTTACCGGCACCGCACTTCATCGTTGCCTGGTTTTTACCGGCACCGCATTTACCCTGAGGGTTCTTTTGACTTCCACAGCTTCCCTGCGCTTTTTTGTTGGCCCCACAGGTCGCATTGGCATTTTTGTTACCGCCGCATGTACCCTGAGCCTGTTTCTTTTGCTGCTTTTGACCGCCGCATTTACCTGCACCGCATGTTCCGGCCGCATTGGCTACAGACATCGTTCCCGCAGTGAGAGCTGAGCCTAAAACCAGAGCCGCCAAGTTTTTCTTAGTTGCCATTATCTTCCTTTAGTAAGAATCTTCTGCTTGTTACGTCAAAAGTGTAACGCAGGTGGAGTATAAATGTCTGTAACCAAAGTCACTAAACAGAGGTATCATAGATAAAAAGAGCTGTAATTAGTATTAAAAAAAGTTATTATTTGAGAAGGTGGTTTCAGTGGTCTCAGGAAGAGTTTTGAAGAGTTAAAATAATAAAGTTATCTTCCGTTATATTAAAAAAAATTATTTAACAAATCATGATTTTTTCATTTTGGACCATTACAATGGTTCCAGCTTTTTAGCACAAAAAGGAGAAAAAATGATGAAAAAACTTGGATTAGCGGCCGTTACAACAGCCGTATTGGCAACAGCGACACAAGCGGCAACTTTATCGGATGAGAAAAAAGATACCCTGGTCTTTATCTATCAGGAAGAAAAAGTGGCACGTGATACCTATATCACATTGGGGAATATCTATACAAACCAATCAACGTTTGCCAATATCCAGTTATCAGAACAGGAGCATATTGACAAGGCTCAGGGGCTTTGCGAGAAGTATGGTGCTGATATTTCTACTATTGACGAAAGTGCTGTAGGCGAGTTTGTCGTACCTGTACTGCAAGAGTTGTATGATACGCTGGTAGCCCAGGGAAGCCAGTCGGAACTGGATGCTTTAAAGGTGGGCGAATTTGTAGAGGTTACAGATATCGATGACCTGGAGCATGCAGAGATCGGTATGCCTAAAGATGTTGTAAACACCTATGAAAACCTTAAAGCGGGTTCACTAAACCACCTGGCAGCGTTCCGTTCTGCGATTGACAGCTATAACGCGACACACTAATGATGCGCTTCGTTTTAGTCATCACACTTTTAGCAACGCTCGCGTTTGCCAAAAGTGTGCTCTATCACTCACCGCAAGAGGTCGTTAAAAGTTACCATGAAGCGATTAACCAGGGGGATATAAAGACCCTAAAAAGCGTTATGGTACCGGACTCATTTGACGTCGATATGCAGTCCTATGCACTCTCTGTGGCTTTAGCTGATAGAAGTTTTCACAAAGTACTTAAAGATTACAGTGAAAATGAAAAGGCTAAAGCGATTGTCATCGCTGTTGTCGAAGCGAAACTCAAAGATCGCACACCAAGAACGATCAGTGATCTGAAGCAGATACCTTTAGGCAAAGATCGCGTGATGGTCCGTTTTTTAGAAAACGGGAAAAAGAAGCAGCTCTATCTCTCACTGGAGGGAACAGAGTGGAAGATCAACTATTTGGCAGGGCGTAAACGCTAGGCCTAACTTTATAACACTACTCCAAATTTCACAAAGAGACGGTACTTTAGGTACCGTTGTCTTTCACAAAATATTCACATCTTCACTATAAAATCTTCTCACTTTTAAATAGAGGAGAGAACTATGCACTCTTTCGATTTTTTCGAAAAACTTCCCAAAAAATATCAAAAGCTTTTGAGCAAGTATGCCGTCAAGATGACGATTCCCAAAGGGATGCAGCTCTTTAGCCAGGGAGACATCTGTGAGAGTATCCTTTTTTTGACTAAGGGACGCGTCCGGGTTTTTCGCCATCATGAAAGCGGACAGAGTGTGACACTTTATTATCTTGAAGCAGGGGAGCAGTGTAATGTCAATTTTACTTCGGCACTTAACTCTGCACCGGCTGTCGGCTCTGCCGTGACCGAGACAATTGTAGAGGGGTATGACGTCCCCGTGGAATATCTGGTCAAGATCTTTATCAAAGATAGTGTCTATCAG
>JBFEYF010000146.1:0-5365 GCA_041562295.1 Sulfurimonadaceae bacterium | reverse complement strand
CTCCTATTATAGTGAAACTTTTGTTTAAAGGAAAAAGAAACCGCTTTCGGGGATCATCTTTAGGCGACAGATGATACAATGCTCTTATAAAAAAAGAGGGGCAGAGGTGGAAAAGTTCAAGAGTATGGTCTCAAAAATCGGGGAGCTCTTTTGGAGTTCGCTATTGGTAGGCGGTGCGGTTGTCTTTGCCGCATTTATCTTGATCAACGGATTGCATGAACTGAGCGAATACAGCAGGTGGAACGAGTATGAACAGACCAAAGCAGAGGTCCGCTCTTTGGAACTTTACGGGGTCAATCATACGGCATCGGTACAGGGGATGCCGAAGGTCTCCACGACCTGGACGATCGGCGGCACCTACCGTTATCAGGTGGGAGAGAGGCTTTATAAGGGAGAGGGCGCTTTTGAGAGTTTTGCACTCAAAGAGGATGCCCAAGAGGCGATGTTACATCACTATGTCGGCGAAAAGATCGACGTGTGGTACCATCCGGCCACTCCCCAAAAAACGCTTTTGGATTATGAAAAACCGACCCTGGGAAACTCCGTATGGTTTATACTCTTGGGCTCAATCATACTTTATGTTGTGGGCAGTATGATCTATAGCGGTATCAAAGAGCGCCGAAGAAGCGACGTGTGAGTCACGAAGAGAAAACGTTCGCCCCGTTGGAGATAGTTTACCGGGATGCAAACCTTGTCATCGTCAATAAGCCTTCAGGATTGCTGGTGCACCGCTCCTGGATCGATAAGGATGAGACAGAGTTCGCCCTGCAGCTTGTCCGGGATCAAATAGGGGCCTATGTCTACCCCGTGCACCGGTTGGACAAACCCACGTCGGGTGTGCTGGTCTTTGCCCTGGATAAGCCAACCGCAACCCGCCTGGGAGAGATCTTTACCGGCAGGGATGTCGAAAAGTCTTATGTGGCGGTAGTCCGCGGCTATACTGATGAAGAGGGGCTTATAGACTACCCCCTTAAAGAGGTCCTGGACAAGATGACGGATAAAAAAGCGCGCCAGGACAAGGAGCCTCAGGAAGCGGTGACTGCCTACCGCCGTATCGCGACGGCAGAGTTTGAATGGCCCGTAGGGCGCTACAGTACCGCACGCTACTCTCTTGTAGAACTTCTGCCTAAAACAGGGCGCAAACATCAGCTGCGCCGCCATATGAAACATATCATGCACCCTATCGTAGGGGATACGAAGTATGGCCGAACCGAACATAACAATCTTTTTAGAGAGAAGTTCGATATCCACCGTCTGATGCTGGCCGCCTACAAGATATCTTTTCCCCACCCGGTATCTGGAGAAAGAGTGACGGTAAAAGCTTCATTTGACGAAGCCTTCTTAAGGATTTTTGATGCGTTCGGTCTGGATGGGGATCTGATAGCATCTTTTTAAGGGCTCTTTATAGGATCCTCTTCACAACGGTCTCACCAGAAGCCCAACGCTTTAGTGTGCTTTGGGTAAAGTGACGATAAACGAGGCCCCCTCATTTTTGTTTTCGACCGATATCGTTCCTTTGAGGTGGTGCTCGATGATCGTTTTGACGATGTAAAGCCCCAAGCCGGTTCCGTTTTTTCCTTTGGTCGAAAAGTAGGGTTCAAAGAGATGTTCAATGATGTTCGCTTTGATCCCTCCGCCATTGTCATAGACTTCGATACAGGTAAACCGCTCCTCATGGTCATAAGCTCTGATCGCTATATTGGGCTCTATGACTGCATGTTCTATGAGAGCGTCCTTGGCATTGTTGACGAGATTCAAAAGGACCTGGAGCAGCTCATTGGGGTAGACCATAAGCTTGGACTGGGAAAGTATTTCTGTAGAAAACCTGATGTTGTTTTGTTCCAGATCATGTCCGACGATCGTGACCAGATTACGGATGATTTCGTCTACATAGACGGAAGCGAACTCTTTGTTGGGGTTAAAAAAGTTTCTGAAATCATTGATGGTATCCGAAAGGTGCTGGACTTTTTGGTTGATACTCTCCATATCTACGTGAAGATTATCGCAATCATAGGCGTCCAGGTGTTTTTTAAGTATCAGGTTACTGGCGATAGCCGAAATGGTAGAGAGCGGTTGGCGCCACTGGTGGGCGATCATAGAGAGCATCTCGCCCATGGCCGCATGACGCGATTGGCGTACCATGATCTCGTTGGCCTCTTTGAGCTCCAGCCGTTTTTTCTCAATCTCCTGTTCCAGGTACTGCTCATTTTTATGCTTCTCGATCAAGAGTTCGTTTTGGATACGGATCTTCTCATCCTTAACGTCATGAAAACGTGTGGCGAGGATCAAGGAGAAGAAGACGATCTCGATCAGTGCTCCCAGTAAAAAGGTGTAGCGTGAAAAATCCGTATTGGTTAACAGCCCGTCGAACGTCAATGCCATAAGCCCCATGCTGGGCATGTAGATAATGAGCGCGATAAGGTAATAACGTGTCTTGATATCTCCCCGCAGCCAGGTCTTTACAGCCAGTACCAAAAGCATGGTCACCATGAAAAAGGCGAGGATATTAAAAATAAGGGTGATATAGGGGATGCCAATCGCTATCAACACGCCGCAGAGCAGAAAAACAGCGATGTAGGTTTTAAAAAGGGTATTGACTCTGGGAAAATAGCGGTTCAGTTCCAAAAAGGTTCCCGAAAAAAGTGCCATAAAGGCAAGTACGATGGTTCCGACTGTATGCAGACCCTGGTTCCATGAAGGAAGCCCCAGGTAGAGGTAGTTGCCGCTAAACATACTGACAAAGAGGATAAAGGAAGAGACATAGCCGATATAGTAGGCATAAATGCGCTCTTTCATCTCTATCCATAGGAAAATATTGAGTATGATGATGATAAAAAGCACACCGGAGTAAAAGAGGTAAAAGGTATTAAGATCCAGACGGCTTGGTCTGAAAAACTCTTTTTCGGTAAAGAGTTTGAACGCCCCGATGATACCGTTGACCGTTTTGGCCTTTATATAGTAGGTCTGCAGATGATCCGGTTTTATATGGAGGGGGAAGGCCGGGGCCGCGTCTTCAATGCTTTTCTCTTTTAAGGGTGTGTAGAGTCCATTCTTATCCGCAACCCAGCCATGCGGGGTCTGTCTGTAAAGATCGAAAACTTCCCAGAAAGGTTCGGTGAAAAAGAGGACGAAATCACTGCTATCGCCACGGTTTTCAAGGGTGATTTTAAACCATATGGTACCGCCCCGATAGCCCAGGGAAAATTGGCTGGAGAGTGTCTGGGTAAAGTTTTTGTTGACAACGTCGTTGATGGTCAGTTCCGAGTCGCTGTCGTAAATATAGTGTACCTGAAAGTCCTGGTAACTCTTTTGATCGGTAATGATGATGTTCGCATGCGTAACAAGGGTGAGAAATATAAGTAAAATAGTATGCCGAATGCCCATGATTAGGTCCTTTAAAACATTATAGGCATCACAAGTTTAAGCGGGGATAAAATAGAGTACGGTTTCGAAGATCCCCTCCATATAGTGGCGCAAATAGAGTCTGTAGTCAGAACGTATACCCAGGATGATCTGCGGGATCTTATGCCAATCTTCGGCCTTGTGGTAGATCGAGACGGCTAAAACGGGGTGGTACTTCAAGATGGTCTCTTTCGCCCCCAGCAGGGCATCCTGTTCCGCCCCCTCGATATCGAGTTTGATATAGTCGACCCTCTCACGGACTACATTGTCCAGGGCATCGACAGTCACCTTTTCGGAACCCTGGCCGTAGATGGAGGAGAAGGATTTCTCTTCATGGGCGTAGAGGGTCTTGGGCTCCTTGGAGAGTCCGATGGGGAAAAACTCGATACGTTTCTCATCCGAGAGCTCCCTTTGGGCGATTTTCATATGCTGTGCGATCGGTTCAAAAAAGTAGATCTTCTTCAGATCGGGATAGTGCTTGAGAAGTTCCTGCGTCGTATCCCCGACATAGCCGCCCCCGTCGACAAAGTGCATACCCGGCATCGCAGGGAGGATCTCAAAATCAAAATATTGGCCGCTGTGGTCGTTGACGAACCCCTCCATAAAGGAGAGGTCGAAACTGATCTTGAAGTTGATCAGACGGGTGAAGATCTCTTGGGACTTTTGGTCAGCCAGCATCTCATAAAGCGTTTCATACGCTTGGCGGTTGGCCAAAAAGTCCTCCCTGAAATCCTCCATAAAAGGGGGCGGCGGCAGGTCAAGACCGCTGTAGCGGTAAAAGCTCAGGTAGTTGACGTTCTCAAAGCCCAAGGCGTCAAGGCGGTGTTTGACTTCCAGGGGGCTGCCTGTGGAGACCGAGAGGATAAGGCTGCCTTGGGGTACCTCTTCGATAGAGAGGACGCTTTTTTTGCGGCTTCGCTGTACCCGGGTAAAGTCGTCGATGATACCGTCCACTTCAACAAGACGCGCAAGTGCCCGGGTATAGGCGTTGATCCCCAGGATATAGCGTTTGGTCTGCGTGTCGTTTAAAAAGCGTTGTGTCAGCTCTTTATCTTTTTCATTAAGATAACTGTAGGAGATGCAGTCGATAAGCAGGCCTTTTTTAGTAGAAATTATAATAGAGCTAGACTTAAGCTGACGTGACTATAATAGCCGCAATGGTGCAAAAGATAATAATTGACAGAAAATATTACGGATCGGTAGAGCTGGCACAGACCAGGTTCGCCAAAAAGATTTTTTATAACGTAAAGCATGCCTTCGCAGGTAAAAAAGAGATGGGGCTGCATCTGCTTTTTCCGGCCCAGAAGATCAAGGCGCTCCAGCAAGCCTATCAAAAAGGGGGCTCCCGGCGCGAGCTTGAAGAGCTTGGGATGTATATCGAGATGGGGAGAATCCTTTGTTTCGATACGTCTGACGCCCTCAGACTCAAAGAGCGTATCGAGCTTTTAAACGATATGGCCCACAACCACTTCAACCTGGCCCGGCGTATGTCCCTGATCAACCGGGGGCAACCGTTAAAGACCGGACAGGTCCACCTCTTTTGGGATATCGAAAACTTCTCCGAGGTGGCCCCGGTCTTTAATGACCTGATCGATCCTCTGGATATCCCCGATGAGCATATCTATATCGCGGCCAACCCCGACTCCCTTTACCTGAAAAAGAAGCAGTGGGATAACGATATGTTTGACTACGGCAAGAACCTCTACAGCTTCAACTTCACCAAGTGTGACCACGGGAAAAATGTCGCCGACGGGGTGTTGCTGGAAAACTTTAAAGCGCTTGCACCTGTGAACAGCACGGTCTACTTGATCACCTATGACCGGGAGCTTAAGGAGCTTTTTGAAGCGGCGTGTCCCGAGGGGAATAATCTTTATATTTTGGGGAAGTAGGGTTTAACGTTTAAAATGAGCAATCAAAAAGCCGCCTCGGGTTTTTGATTGGTCTCCACTGACTTGTTAGATGT
>JBFEYF010000145.1:0-5408 GCA_041562295.1 Sulfurimonadaceae bacterium | reverse complement strand
TCCTGCCCGTAAAGTACCTGTTTGTACTCTTTGGAACTTGTCAATACGGGGCTGAGTTCAAATCCAGCGCCGACCAAAGAGTTAAAAAGCTCCTTGCTCTCCTTGGCTACACCCTCTTTAAAAAGCAGCTCTTTGATACGGGCCTCGTCGATCTCCTCACCCTTGGGCAGTGTGGCGAAACGGTACTTCACCTTCACACCGCTTGTCTTATAGACGATTGCCCAGACCGGGCCGTATTCGTTGGCAAAGCGGTAGATCAGATAGGAGTTGGTCGCGCCGAAATAGTACTCTTCGAAGCGCTTCTTCTTGCCGCGCGATATCCCCAGCTGTTCGCTGCGGTAGGCTCCGTAGAAATAGAGCACGGCACGAAGGATTGTCGTCTTACCGGCACCGTTACGTCCCGAAAAGAGGGTATTGCCGTCTACCTGGACATGGGCATAGGGCAAAGATGCCGCGTTGACAAAGGTGATCTCCTCTAAAGCATTTTGTGTGATCTGGTTGGCGGATGTCTTACTCAAAACTCGGTACCTCTATAGCAGACAAAAAGGTCTGAAGATATTCATAGGAACTTAGCACCCTGTAGCGCTGTTCATGTTCGTTTTCAAGGGCCATAAAGCCCCCTTTGGCAAAGCTTTCCAGCACCTTCATACACTGCTGGTGCAGCGTCATGTTCTTGGTGGAACTTTTAAGACGCATGAGGCGGTCTTTAAGTACGGCGTTGGACTTGGCACCCATCTCAAGCTCGGCCACGCTGACGCGAAACCCCACGCCGAAATAGGGTGAAAACTGCAGCATCAGCTCCACCAGATCGATATAGTCCAGGATCTTGGCCAGCTTCTCTTCGATCGTCTTGGTGGTCAGGGTCTTGGTAAAGTAAAAGTACCCGTCCCCCTGCTCCAGACCGAAGCCGATATGCGAAAAGTACTCATCATACACCTCCCGCTCCGATTCGCACGCTTCGTAAAGACGGCGTTCGTTACGGTGGGGAGAGTTTTCACACAGGAAATGCCCCCGGCTTAAGTGTTCAAAGACTTCCTGGGCGTGTTTAGGGTAACTCATGCGGCACCTTTTGGATAGATTTTGAGGTATTCATACCCCTCTTTAGTCGCGTACTCGTCGCTGAAGCTGTAGAGATCTTCAAACATCAGCGCCATCTGGCAATAGATCTCGATACGCTGTTCGAAGCTCTTCTCGCTCTCAAAGTCGTAGCCGTGGACAAAGGAAAAAAGCTCCCCGTCTGTCGTGACAAACTGATCATGCAGGGCATCGATATTGACCATACTGAGCGCACTGTTTTCGGCTTCGAAAAAGCTCTCATCGATCGCAGCGGCGCTGCCCACCTGAAGCGTCGGGATATCACAGGCGAGTTTGAGCTTCTCGATGATCTCGTCGAAATCCTCTTCGTAGATATACTCTTTTTCCACATGGGCCGAATACTTCTCAGCCTTCTCAAACGACAGCGGCAGGACAGCCGCTTCGACTAACGGCATGATATTGGTGCGCTCTTTGATCTCAAGCGAGGTCTTCAGCTCTTTGAGTTTGATCACATGCTCGAAAAACTCTCGCGTCTGCAGGGTCTTGTTGATATACTCGATAACCTCCCGCTGCAAAGCGTTCAGCGAGATGCGAAGCTCTCTTAAGCGCCCCTTGAGGCGCAGTGTCAGCATCACCGTCTCGTGGGAGCCTACATTTTTAAAAAACGGGTCATGCGAACCCAGGGCCTGCTCGACCTTGCCTTCGATAGAGATCAGTTTCTCCAGCTTGCTGCGGTAGTGTTCGAGCTCCTTGACCTTGTTGGCATGGGAGCGCTGGGTCTTGTAGCTGAGCCCAATATGCAGCTGCAGAAGATTGAGGTTTTTGAGAATCAGGTTGGGGATCTTTTTAAGGATCCGCTGGATCTTCATCAGGTAGCGCTCTTTGGCGCCCATGTGGGTCTCACCGCTATAAAGCGAGATGTTGTGGCGCAGGTTTTCCAGCAGCTCGTCCACATCCCCGATCTCGACATCGCCGCTGGCATCCAGGGCGTCTTCAAAGAACTGAAGCAGCCTGTCATCAAGCTCGATCATATCGTCGGTGTTGATCAGCAGTTCCGAGTCAAGTAAAAAGGAGAGTTTGTCTTCGTCGATATCGGCCAACACCTCATGGCGTCCCACCATACGGTGGCGTTTTTCAAACATCGCCTCAAAGAGGTAGCGGTCACGGTAAAGTGCGGTAAGAAGACGGGGAATCGAAGGGATCAAGCTACCAGTACCTTTGTTTTTAATTATTGGTATAGATTATACCGCTGCAAAGGTTTAAGAAGGCTAAAGTGAACGAAAACCGTTACTCTCTGCATCCCCGAAATCGATCCAAATCCGGTGATAGGGCCAAGCGTACGGCTTGAGCATAAAAAGAGGTGTTTAAAACGAGGGGGCACCGAAATCCGGGGTACCGAATCCTCCCCCGAAATCCATGCCGCCGCCGAAGTTGGGGTTGGCATACCCAAGCATACCGCTTTTGGTCTGCAGCATCGAGATATCCTGCTTGGGTGCGATCCCCTGCGGACAGACGGGCACACACTCGTTACAGAGTGTACAGTCCCAGATACCGTTTGTCTGTACCGCGTCGATGATCGTCTTGGGCTCCTCCTGGCGTGAATCGGTCACATAGCGCCAGCTGCGTGTCAGGGCATAGGGGCCTAAAAAGTCCGGCTTGGTCTCCATCACCGGGCAGGCAGAGTAGCAGGATCCGCAGAGGATACAGTCGCTTTGTACCTCGAACTGCTGCGCGTCGGCTTCGCTTTGGTCCTTGCTGGCCGTAGCATCACCGCTATTTTTTGCCGCTCTGTTTTTAGCTTCCATCGGGGCGTGATCGACGACCAGGTCCTTAAGAACGTCCATATAGCGCAACGGTTCGATATAGTCCCCATCCTGCACCTTATAGGCACAGGCAAGCACCTCTTTGCCGTTGACACGTACGGCACAGCTTCCGCATACGGATGAGCGGCAGCCGCTGGCAAAGGTCATGCTCGGGTCTTTGCTTCGCTTGATATGGGTCAGGGCTTCCAACAGGGTACAATCTTCCAGATCGACGGCAAAATCCATATCGATCGACTGGGGTTCGCGTTCGCGGTGAAATCTTTTGATCTTAATCTGCATCATTATCCTCCACTTTTACCGGGCGGTCATAATAGTCATCATCGATCGGGTCTTCGCAGCACCCTTCCCAGTTCTCTTCTATTTCATCAACACACGACTGGAGCAAAGCCCCACTCGCTACGCTAACGCTGTGTTCATTTCGCCAAAGGGCCCCCGTGCCTTGAGCACTTGCGAAAAAATGCCCTTGGGGTACAGCTAGCTGCTCTTGGATGCTATGTTCACTACTATACAAAGTCATTGCAAAGCACCCCTTCCTCTTTCCACGAGATGGTGTGGTTTTTAAACTTGTTGTCGTCCGTCTTGGGGTGGTCTTCCCTAAAGTGCGCACCGCGCGATTCCGTACGGCTGATCGCCCCGACCAAAAGTATCTCGGCCACTTCGATCATATTGCCAAACTCCAGAAACTCGACGAGGTTGGTGTTGTAGCTGGGAAGCTTATCTTTGACCCCCATAAAGGGGAGCTCTTTTTGGATCTGTCGGATCACGCCCAGGACCCCTTTGAGCTTCATATCATCACGGAACATACCGGCGTTTCTGTAGGCTATCTTGCCCAGAAACTCATGCTTTTCGTAAAAGTCGATCTGGTTGGTAAACTGGTGCAGGCAGGCACGGATAAAGGCGACATCTTTTTGGTACTGGATATTGTTGGTCGCTGTTTTAGCGTTGTTTTGGGCGAACTTGGCCGCATTTCTTCCCGCTTCCTTGCCGAAGACGATCAGTTCCAAAAGGGAGTTTCCGCCCAGGCGGTTACCGCCGTGGACGTTATGGTTGGCACACTCGCCCGCAGCAAAGAGACCCTTGACATGGGTAGCCGAGTTCTCATCCACTACGATTCCGCCCATCGTATAGTGCGCTACGGGCTTGATAGGGATCAGATCATGGACCGGGTCGATCCCTTCATAGAGTTTGGCCAGTTTGCGCTCCTGGGGCAGCTCATGATTAATAAAATCTTCCCCCAGATGGCGGATGTCCAAATAAACTTCACCCGTCTTTTCGATCTCTTCATAGATCGCCCGTGCGACGATATCGCGCGGCTGCAGTTCGTCGGTAAAGCGCTCATGGTTGGCATTAAGCAGATACCCTCCGGCACCGCGCGCGCTTTCGGAGATCAGAATCGAGCTCTTTTTAAGGCCCGTCGGGTGAAACTGTACAAACTCGATATCCGAAAGCTTACACCCCGCACGGATTGCTGCAGCGATCCCGTCACCTGTGGAACCCTGGGCGTTGGTAGAGAAGTCGTGGTAGACTTTGCTGTAACCGCCCGTTGCGATAATAACCGCCTTGGCAGCTACGGCTTTGACCTCGCCCGTCTTAATATCCAACAGAGTCACACCAAGAACCTGCTCATCCTCTACGATAAAGTTGAGCAGAAAGTGTTCATTGAGAAATTCGATCCCGGCATTGACCGCCTGGTCATAGAGTGTATGCAGGATCTTCAGTCCCGTATAATCCTGGGCATAACAGGCTCGTGCCGCATAGGCGCCGCCCAGTTTTCTCTGGGCGATCTTGTCGCTGTCGTTGCGCGAAAAGGCGACCCCCTTTTCATTAAGCCAGTGAATCGCATCGGGGGCTTTGCTGCAGAGTTTCTCAACCGCTTTTTCATCGGCGATACCGGCCCCCGACTTAAGGGTGTCCTTGATGTGCTGCTCTACCGAGTCGGCTTCCGTGTTGCCCAAAGCTGCATTGATACCGCCCTGGGCCATCGATGTCTGGGACCTTGTCGGGTAGCTTTTGGATACTACGGTGACATTGACCCCCTCTTGCTTAGCTTCCAGCGCCGCGGTCAATCCTGCACCGCCGGCCCCGATTACAAGTACATCGATCATCACAAATCCTTACATATCTTTTGCTAGGGTAAAGAGTCCCTCATTCGACTCAACAAATCCTTTACAACGGTCACAGATCTGTTCTCCGCCCTTGTAAGGGTACGCACATTTACACTCAAGGCATTGCGCCATCTCATAGTGCACGAGCTCTTCTACGCGGTCATAGATGATATTGACGATATCAAACTCTTTTTGCGCGTCTATGGCGTTGGCTTTACAGATGTCGTGACAGATACCGCATCCGACACAGTCGCCCCCTTTAAAAAGGATCCCCTGCTTGTCATCGGACTGCATCAGGGCATCCGTCGGACAGAATACCGCACACTCGCCGCAGTTCGTACACGTATCAAAATCGATCTCCTGGGAAGTAAAAACCAGGTTCTCTTTCATCTTGGGATTGGTAATATCTCGCATATGTTCACGAAGCGCATTTTTAAGCATCACC
>JBFEYF010000144.1:0-5427 GCA_041562295.1 Sulfurimonadaceae bacterium | reverse complement strand
GTCAGCGAGATCAGTTTCAAATCGACGGGTAACGTCAATGCGGGACTCAATACCGACATCGCGATCAAAGTCAAAGAGAATGACGCCTATAAAGATGCGATCGGCATGGGGGTGACGGTCGAAGCGACTGAAGTCGATGTCGAAGGCAACGTCGGCAGCAACTCTTCGGTCAAAGCCAAGAGCATCACGATCGGAGGACAGACGCACCAAACCAGTGTACTTGAAGCCCCAAAGATCAAAGTCAACCTGCACAGAGGCCTGGCCAAAGGCGAGGATGTCGAAATCAAACGTCTGGAGCAGGGAAAGGTCGAAGGTGAGACCGTCTATATCGAGCAGGCTGCCGGAGGTGAAGTCTACGGCCGGGATGTGACCTTGGAAATTGTTGCGTCACATGTGAAGGTCGTCGCCTCCAATTCGATCACGATCAAAAAGATGAAGGGGAGCGAAAACAGTTTCAGCATCGACCAGACCCGCATCGGCGAGAACACCGAAAGTATGAAATCCCTTGAGAAGGCGATCGACGACACCCGAATCGAGATAAATCTTGCGAAAAAAGAGCTGGACGAACATCTGCAAAAAATCGAAAAACATAAAGACGCGATACTGGAAATTAAGAAGCGTTTAGCCGCTTATAAAAAAGCAGGTGCTAAAATGCCACAATCGTTTGTACAAAAATACAAAGAGTTTCAGGCATTGCAGATGCATGTCAGCAACCTGAAAAAAGAGTATGAGCTTAAGCAGGAGGAGCACCAGATGCTCCAGGACCGCCGCAGCAACTTTCAAAGCAGCGTGCTTAATGCCAAGATCATCAATTACGGATTGTGGCGCGGACACAATGAGGTGACCTTTAGGCTTACCAACCCCAATATGGAGCTTTCGTATGTTCCCAAAGAGGGGCTTAAAGAGAGCTCTATCTCGATCAAACATGATGAAGAGACCGACGAGTACAAGGTCGTTGCGACCTCTGCCGCGATCGGCGGGGCGGATACGACGCCGGCTGCATCGGGTAAAAAAGATCTGGCCAAAGAGGCCCGTCACAAAGAGGCCCGCGAGGCGGAACAGCTTAAAGTAGAAAAGAAAGAAGAACAAGCAGATACATGATCATAGGATTACGCGGTAAAGTTATAAAAAAAGAGCCCACAGTGTTGCACCTGGATGTCAACGGGGTTGTCTATGAGGTCTTTGTCTCGCTTCAGACCTCGATGGTCGTGGATGAGAGAGAACTCTATTTGCATACGACCCATGTCGTCAGAGAGGATGCCCAGCTGCTGTACGGTTTTTTTGACCCGAATGAGAAGGTGATGTTTGACCGTTTGATCAAGATCAACGGGGTAGGGCCGAAGGTCGCCATGGCGATCTGCTCGACATTCTCTGCCGGCAGCTTTTTCCAGATCGTACAAAGCTCGGATGTCTCGGCTTTAAAAAGGGTTCCGGGTATCGGTCCCAAAAGTGCCAGCCGCATTTTGGTAGAACTCAGCGGCTTTATGCCTGAAGCCCAGGTCCAAAGCGGTGACAATTCGGCGTTGCAAAGCCATCATGAAGCAGCCCAGGCGCTTGAGTCGCTGGGCTTTAAGAAAGAGGCGATCGCCAAGGCCCTTAAGGGTGCGACATCGACCGATACGGGGACTTTGGTCAAAGAAGCCCTCAAAAAATTACAGTAATCAAGGAATAGAGTGAAGCAAGCAATCATTTTCGGCGGAAAAAGTTTTGAACATGAGATCAGTATCGTCAGTGCGATCACCGTCTCACAAAAGATCGATACGATCGATACCTTTGTCTTTTTGGATGATAAACACCGGTTCTTTCTGATCCCCAAAGAGAAGATGAACGCCCAGACGTTCAGCTCCAAAGCTTTTGAGAAGGAGAAAGAACTCGTTCCCGTAGACGGGGGGTTTGCTACGAAAGGGCTTTTCAAAAAAGAGCTCAAAGGGTACTCTTTTATCAACATGGTCCACGGCGGTGACGGTGAAGACGGCGTCTTGGCATCGCTTTTTAAATTTTATAATATCGATTTTATCGGTCCCAGAACGGCAGCCAGCGTCGTCAGTTTCGACAAATACCTGACAAAACTTTATGCCCAGGGGCTCGGAGTAAAGGTCGTGGATTACTATCTGCTTTCGCGCGATGAAAAACCGGCAATACCGTTTGATTATCCTGTTATCATCAAACCTTTGACTTTGGGAAGTTCAATCGGTGTCTCGATCGTTAAAGAGCCAAGTGAACTCTCCTACGCACTCGATACCGCTTTTGAGTATGACGAGAAGGTGCTGATCGAGCCTTTTATCGACGGTGTTGCGGAGTATAATCTGGCGGGGACCTATGTTGACGGTGCCTGGAAACTCTCGATGATCGAAGAGCCCCAAAAAGAGAGTTTTCTCGATTTTGACAAGAAGTACCTGGACTTTTCCCGTACCGAAGGTGCCAACAAAGCCGAAATTTTGGATAAAATTTCAACAGATATCGAAGAGACGTTCAAAAAACTTTACGGCCACTACTTTAAAGGTGCGATCATCCGGTGTGACTTTTTCGTCATCGACGGAGCGGTCTATCTTAATGAGATCAACCCGATCCCGGGGAGTCTGGCTAACTATCTTTTTGAAGATTTTCCTGCAGTCGTAGGTGAGGTCTTTAAAGATCTTCCCGTATCAAGAGATATCCGGGTGAACTACCGCTATATCGATAAGATCCACGCAGCAAAGGGCAAGTAAATTGGCAGTAAAACATATCCATTGGAACCAATATATGATCGACATCTCTTACGAGATCGTCAATCCCACGGCAAAAAGAGATGTCATCTTCCTGCACGGCTGGGGGAGTAACAAAGAGTTGATGCGTGACGCTTTTGGCAATACTTTAGACACTTTCAGACATATCTATATCGATCTTCCCGGTTTTGGAAACTCTACCTCTCCCTGCGTGATGGACAGCCGCGGTTACAGAGAGGTGATCGCCTCCTTTTTGGAAGATATTTCGGCACGCCGTGATATCATCGTCGGCCACTCTTTCGGCGGCAAGATCGCGACACTGCTTTCACCCGATCTTTTGGTACTGCTTTCAAGTGCCGGGATCAAAGAGCCCAAGCCTTTGATCGTCTGGTTAAAGATCTACACTTTTAAACTTTTAAAGATGCTGGGACTCTCCTACTTGAGAAAGAAGTTTGTGGCAGCCGATGCGAAAAACCTCGACAAACATATGTATGAGACCTTTAAAAGAGTGGTGAACGAAGATTACGCACCGGTCTTTAAACAGTATGAGAAAAAGACGCTGATTCTTTGGGGCGAGGATGATACCGCTACGCATCTGAGTTCCGGACGTATGATCCATGAACTGATCAAAGGGAGCCGTTTTGAGACCTTTGCCGGGGACCACTACTTCTTCTTGCATCATGTGGATGAGATCCGTCAAAGTATCGAAAACGCATTTATATCAAACTAAAGAGAGACGATGGAATATTTTCAACTTTTTCAATTTGTCACCCATATCCTTCTGGTAACCTTTTTGGGGATCTATCTGATCACCCTGTTACAGTGGTATGACTACAAGATCACCAGAGTTTTTCTGCGTCATCATAAGCGTTGGTGGCACGTTGTCTATTTTGCCATTCCTTTTTTCGTCTACCATTTTACCGGTGAATATTTCTGGATCTTTTTTTATTTTGCCGTCGTTCCCGCCTATATCATCTGGATCAAAAGATTGGATAAGCGCCTGGTATTGACCTGGCGTGTCAAGCGTTTTTTGATTCTTCTTGTCGGTCTGGCGCTTTTTGGAGATTTCCTCTGTACGATTTCTGAAAACTGCCACACCTATGCGCTTTTTCTTCCGATCGCTTTGGCTGTTATCGGTTCAAACGTGATCGAAAAGTTCCTTTTTACCGCGTTTAAAAAAGAGGCTATCGCCAAGCTGGAGCGTATGCAGCGTATGAAGGTGATTGCGATCACCGGAAGCTACGGTAAGACCAGTATGAAAAATTTCGTCGTACAGCTGCTTTCGACGAAGTACCGTGTCTATGCGACACCCGGCAATGTGAACACTCTAGGCGGTGTGATCCGTGATATCAACGAGTCCCTGCCCAATGACACTGAAATCTATGTCGTGGAAGCGGGAGCGAGAGAGCGTGGGGATATCTATGCCATCGCCCAGCTGGTTCAGCCGCATGCCGTTATCGTAGGCAAGGTCGGTGCGCAGCATATCGAGTATTTCAAGACACTGGATAATATCATCCTGACCAAGATGGAACTGATCCACTCCGAACGTCTGGAAAAAGCTTTTATCCATGAGAGCGTGACGGATCTTCCGCATGACAAGGTGAGCTTTTTCGGTCACAACGTCTCCAATATCGAGTCCCACCTTGACGGCATGGGCTTTGACCTGAAGATCGATAATGAGAAGTTCCATTTTCAGACCAAGGTGCTTGGGGCATTCCAGTCGATCAATATCGAAGCCGCGATACTTATGGCCAAATATTTCCGTATCGACATGGATACGATCAAAGAGAAGGTCAATGCGCTTGACCCGGTACCGCACCGTCTGGAGAAGATCGATACCGGAAACAAGATCATCCTTGATGACAGCTATAACGGCAACTATGAGGGTATGATGGAAGCGATCACCTTGGCCAATGAGCATGAGGGGCGTAAGGTTATCGTCACTCCGGGACTGGTAGAGAGTACCCAGGAGCTTAATGCCGAGCTTGCCAAACGTATCAACGAAGTCTTTGATGTCGTTATCATCACCGGAAGTCTTAATGCGGATCTTTTTGACGGGATCATCCATAAACCGTTCAAAGTGGTACTTAAAGATAAATCCCATATGCAGAAGATTTTGGCAAATGTGACCAAAGAGGGCGACCTGATCCTCTTTGCTAACGATGCTCCCAATTTTATCTGATGCAAAAGATCGCCAATACGCTTGACCGCTTCAATGAAAGAGTGGGAGAGTTAACCGCCTGGATTCTGATCGGGCTCTCCGCTTTGATCATCTATGACGCCGTGATGCGTTATCTCTTTAGCGGCGGTTCGATCATGCTGCAGGAGCTGGAGTGGCACCTGTTTGACCTGATCATCCTCTTTTCGATCTCCTATACTCTGAAATACAACCGCCATGTGCGTGTTGATATTTTTTACCACAACTTTTCCAAAGAGCGGCAGGCCCTGATCAACCGTATCGGGTATATATTTATGGTGATCCCTTTTTCACTGCTGGTTATCTATGTGGGGCTGAGTTTCGTTCAGATGAGTTTTGTCCAGATGGAGGGGTCGGCCAATCCCGGTGGATTGCCGTACCGTTACCTGATCAAGGGTGTGATGGTGTTGGGATTTGTCTTTTTGATCCTGCAGGCTGTGGCAGAGCTTTTTAAAGGGGAGAGCGCATGACGGCACTGGTGATGTTCGCTACGGCTATCGCACTGCTGATGGTCGGTTTCCCGGT
>JBFEYF010000143.1:0-5445 GCA_041562295.1 Sulfurimonadaceae bacterium | reverse complement strand
GCATCTCTGTTTCTTGAGATGATAATCAACCCGCTGGTCTCCTGGTCGATCCGGTGGGTAATGTTAGCCTGGCTGCCGAAGTGGTGTTTGGCTTCATCGATCAAAGAGTAGGGGGTCAGCATCGAGGAGGGGTGTACCAGCACGCCGCTGGGTTTATCAAAGACAGCAAAATCTTTATGTACAAAGATCGGTTCCAGTCCCTGGGTGACCGGAACAAACTGTACAACCTGAAAATCTCCCTCGATAACAGCCGAAGGATCTTTCATCGCTTCACCCTCTATAAACAAGCGGCCACGGGCAATCATACGCTGGGCCTCCCTTTGGGTATAGCCCAGGTCCTTCATCAAGAAAAGAAAAGCCTTGACCGGTTTTTCAAGATGGTAATCGTTGAGTTTAAAAGGCATCTTCAATCTTTTTGGTTTAATAGGTTGCAATAGTAACAAAAATCACGTTATTTCACCAGCTTAAAAGTGTCAAAAAGTTGACCGAATTAATAAACTTTTTTAATGATTTAATGCACTTAAAAGCCACGCTAGGATATTATCAAATACCTAATTAATCATAATATAATCAAGACAAAACAATATCATAAAGGGACGTAATGGTAGAAAGATATGCCCGTGAAGAGATGGCATCCAAATGGACACAGCATGCAAGATATGCGGCGTGGCTGGAAGTAGAAAAAGCAGCGGTAAAAGCTTGGAACAAACTGGGACTGATTCCCGATGAAGATTGTGAGAAGATCGTTAAAAATGCGACCTTCTCCGTAGAACGCATCGAAGAGATCGAGGCCGTGACCAAACATGACCTGATCGCATTTAATACCAGTGTTTCTGAAAGCCTGGGCGATGAGTCACGCTGGTTTCACTACGGTATGACAAGTTCGGATGCCGTAGACACCGGTGTCGCTTTGCAGATGCGAGACTCTTTAGAGATCATCATCGATGATGTCAAAATGCTGATGGAGTCGATCAAAAAACGTGCCATGGAACACAAAATGACTTTGATGGTCGGACGCAGTCACGGTATCCACGGGGAGCCTATCACCTTCGGTCTGACACTGGCTGTCTGGTATGATGAAGTGGCCCGACATCTAAAGAACCTCGAAGAGACGATGGAAGTGATCTCCGTAGGTCAGATCTCAGGAGCCATGGGTAACTTTGCCCACGCACCGTTAGAACTCGAAGAGTATGCGATGGCGGAACTGGGTCTGAAACCTGAGCCATGTTCCAACCAGGTCGTCCATAGAGACCGTTATGCACGTCTTGCTACGGCTTTAGGAATGCTTGCCTCTTCGGTTGAGAAGTTTGCGGTACAGGTACGCCACCTGCAAAGAACAGAAGTCTACGAAGCGGAAGAGTATTTTGCAAAGGGTCAAAAGGGTAGTTCGGCTATGCCGCACAAACGTAACCCGATCCTGACGGAGAACATCACCGGTCTTGCCAGAACGATCCGTGCCTATGTAACACCGGCACTGGAAAATGTAGCACTCTGGCATGAGCGTGATATCTCCCACTCATCAAGCGAACGCTTCTGGCTGCCTGATGCATTTATCACGACGGACTTCATGCTGCACCGTATGAACAATGTTATCGCCAACCTGACGGTAATGCCGGAAAACATGATGAAAAACCTGAACCTTACGGGCGGTCTCGTATTTTCCCAGCGTGTACTTCTTGAGCTTCCGCTTCAGGGTGTAAGCCGCGAAGATGCCTACAAGATCGTGCAGAGAAATGCGATGAAAGTTTGGGAAGAGATCCAGCAGGGCAAACCGACAACGAATGAAAAAGGTGAGTCGCTCTACCTTGGTCACCTTTTGGCAGATGAAGAGCTGCGCAGTAAACTGAGTGAAGAGCAGATCCGAGAGTGTTTCAACTATGACTACTATACAAAAAATGTCGATGCAATTTTTGCAAGAGTATTCAATAAATAGTCAAAAAAAGATAATATAAACGTATTAGATCAAAAACAGGGGATAGATAGATGGTAGTTACAAAAAGAAATGGTCGTCAAGAGCCTTTAGATATTGCTAAGATCCAAAAATATACATCGGCAGCGGTCAAGGACCTGCCGGGTGTCAGCCAGTCAGAACTCGAAGTTGATGCCCACATCCAGTTCCGTGACGGTATTACGACAGAAGAGATCCAAAAGACACTGATTAAGACTGCTGTAGACAAGATCGATATCGACCGTCCCAACTGGACTTTTGTAGCTTCCCGCCTCTTTCTATATGACCTCTACCACAAAGTAAGCGGTTTTACCGGTTACTGCCATCTGGCGGACTACTTTGAGCGCGGTGAGAAGAACGACCGTATCATCGTAGGTCTCAAAGACAAGTATGACCTGGATGATCTTAACAGCTACCTCAAGCCCGAACGTGACCTGCAGTTCAACTACCTCGGTATCAAAACCCTATACGACCGATACCTGATCAAAGACAAGAACAATGACCCGATCGAACTGCCGCAGCAGATGTTTATGGGTATCGCGATGTTCCTGGCCCAAAACGAAAAAGATTGCCAGACGTGGGCAAAGAAATTCTATGACCTCTTATCCAAGTTCGAAGTTATGGCGGCTACGCCGACACTCTCCAATGCACGTACAGTAAGACACCAGCTTAGCTCATGCTACATCGGTTCCACTCCGGATAACATTGAAGGAATCTTTGACTCCTACCAGGAGATGGCGATGCTTTCCAAGTTCGGCGGGGGTATCGGCTGGGACTGGAACCAGGTCCGCGGTATGGGATCGGCGATCAACGGTCATAAAAATGCTGCAGGCGGTACGGTACCGTTTCTTAAGATCACCAACGACATCGCCATTGCGGTTGACCAGCTGGGTACGCGTAAAGGTGCCATTGCGGTCTATATCGAGCCTTGGCATATCGATATCAACAGTTTCCTCGATCTGAAGAAGAACTCCGGTGAAGAGCGCCGCAGAGCACACGACCTCTTCCCGGCACTCTGGATCAACGATCTCTTTATGAAGCGCGTCTCCGAAGATGCTATCTGGACCCTCTTTGATCCTTTAGAATGCGGAGAGCTCTCCCAGCTTCACGGAGAAGCGTTCGATAAACGCTATATGGAGCTTGAAAAAGATGAGACTATTACCAAAGACAAGGTCAAGGCCAAAGATCTCTGGAAAAAGGTACTCACCTCCTATTTCGAAAGCGGCAGCCCGTTCCTCTGCTTTAAAGATACCGCCAACCGTGCCAACCCGAACGATCACACCGGTATCATCAGATCTTCCAACCTCTGTACGGAGATCTTCCAAAATACCAACCCGAACCGCTATAAGATCCTGATCAAATATGAAGACGGATCTATCGATACCTTCGAGGAAGAGGAAGAGGTCAAGGTCGACAGCGGTCTGGTGCGCAAAGCCAAGCATATTACGGCTCTTGACAACATCGGCGGCAAAAAGATCTTTATCGTGGAAAAAGAGCGCATAGACGGGGATACGGCCGTATGTAACCTCGCTTCAGTCAACCTCTCCCGTATCAATACCAAAGAGGATATCGAACGCGTTATCCCAATCGCGATGCGTATGCTTGATAATGTCATCGATCTGAACTTCTATCCGGTTGAGAAGGTCAAACGCACCAACCTCAAATCACGTGCTGTCGGGCTGGGTGTCATGGGTGAAGCCCAGATGCTTGCCGAGGCCAAGATCAGCTGGGGAACCCAGGAACACTTCGACAAAGTCGATGAAGTGATGGAGAACATCTCTTACAACGCGATCAAGGCCTCTTCGGATATCGCCCTAGAGAAAGGCTCTTATCCTGAGTTTGAAGGCTCTAAATGGTCCCGAGGTATTATGCCGATGGATCACGCCAACCCTGAAGTGGCCAAACTGGTTGACCGCGGTGGGCTGTTTGGTAACTCCTACAACTGGGATGAGCTTCGCGAGAAGGTCAAGCGCGACGGTATGCGTAACGGCTACCTGATGGCTGTCGCACCGACATCCTCGATCTCTATCCTGGTGGGTACGACCCAGACCATAGAACCTGTTTATAAGCGTAAATGGTTCGAAGAGAACCTTTCCGGTCTGATTCCTGTCGTCGTACCGAACCTCAATCCGGATACATGGGCCTACTACCAGCCGGCTTATGAAGTTGATCAGATCGATATCATCAAAGCGGCCGCGATACGCCAGAAGTGGCTTGACCAGGGACAGAGTGTCAATATCTTTATCTCTTTGGATAAGGCAAGCGGTAAATACCTGAACCAGATCTATGGCAATGCCTGGAAATATGGACTGAAATCGACCTATTATCTGCGAAGCCAGTCTCCTGAAGCTGTTGCTGAGACACAGGACAGAAGTATGGAGTGTGTCGGTTGTCAATAGGATAGGGTGTGAAAAGAATTCTGCTGCCTCTTATTGCTGTCACTTTGCTCAACGGCGATATCATCTGGACCGATGATATCAGGCGCCAGGGGCTTAAAGATCCTTTTGCGCTGGCTTTAGAGTATGCAGAATTTGACAAAACCCAAAAAGAGGCCGAATCAGGCAACAAAGAGGCCCAATACAAGCTTGGCATGTATTACCGCCAGGGCTTTGCTACAGAGATCAACCTCGACAAATCAGCCTCATGGCTGAAAAGTGCCGCACGCCAGGAACATCAGGAAGCCGCCATCATCCTGGGACAGATGTACGAAAAAGGTGAAGGGGTCTACCAAAACAGCTATGAAGCCGTACGATGGTACAAAGTCGCGGCGAAACAGGATAACCCAAAGGCGATGAGTCATCTGGCCGATATCATGCTTTTTGGAGACCTTAGGGTGCGTGACGTCAAAGAAGCCGTCAATCTCTATGTACAGGCAAGCAAAAAAGGCAATATCAATGCCATTCGTAACCTCGGTACGCTCTATGCCCTTGGCAAAGGTGTCAAGCGCAGCCTGACCAAAGCAGCGGCACTCTATACACAGGCGGCCAAAGAGGGCGATACCAAAGCGGCCTACAATCTGGGTGTCTCCTACCTCAAAGGGTGGGGCGTCGATAAAGATATCGAGATGGCTGTCAAATGGCTTTCACGGGCCAGCGACGAGGGACATGCCGAAGCCAAATGCCTTTTGGCCAACCGCTACGCTTCGGGCGACGGTATCGGCAAGGATCTGCAACTGGCTACGGAGCTTGCATTTGAAGGAAATAATCTGGGCGGGAAGTTTTGTAAAAATGTCTGGATTAAGTTCAAGCTTTATGAGGTTAAAGCGGAGATGGACGCGTATGAGCAAGTCGACGGGATTCCGGGCTTTAAAGCCCCCTAAACGCTTTTAGTAACGTTTTACCCCTATACCCTCAGCTTCCAGATGGGCCAGGATACCTTCAGGTCCAAGCAGATGGGCCAATCCGACGATCACAAAATAGGATCTTCCCTTCTTACTCTCAATAAAACGTTTGATCCGCTCATACATCTTCTCATTCCTCTCCGTAATAAGGCGTTTT
>JBFEYF010000142.1:0-5585 GCA_041562295.1 Sulfurimonadaceae bacterium | reverse complement strand
TATCCCGTCCATCACACCGCTGGTATCTTTTTCAAACCCGATACGGTTACAGGAGATGACGGGGATCCCGTTGGCGATCGCGTGAGAGCGCTGGATCATGATCCAGCTCTCAAGCTGCCGCTGCTTCTCCTCTTCGCTGTCGTCGTCAAACCAGCCGATCGCGGTGGGATAGATCAAGAGCTCTGCACCCTTGAGCGCCATCAGGCGTGCCGCTTCGGGGTACCACTGGTCCCAGCAGATCAAAACCCCCAGTTTACCGACACTGGTTTGTATCGGTTCAAACCCCAGATCTCCGGGGGTAAAATAGAACTTTTCATAAAAGCCCGGGTCATCGGGGATATGCATCTTGCGGTATTTCCCGGCAACGGAACCATCTTTTTCAAAAACGACTGCCGTATTGTGATAAAGCCCCTCCGCACGTTTTTCGAAAAGTGATGTGACCAAAACGACCTGGCACTCTTTGGCTACTTCGGACCAAAATGTCACATCGGACTCATAATCCGCAGCCAGTTCAAAAAATGCGGTATCCTCACTTTGACAAAAATAGGGACCCTGATGCAACTCCTGCAAAACAATCAGTTCATACTTTTTTGCAGCCTCGCGGATCAGCTCGACACTGCGTTTGAGTGTCGTTTCCTTGCTTCCTTCCCACTGCTGCTGGATCGCTGCCACCTTTATCATCGCTTCCCTTTTTCTCTCGTTTCATTTTAGAAAAATATACCATATTTTCTCTTAACACCCATCCTTAAAAAGGGTAATTAGCAAGCGCTTATCAAGCTTTTTAAAACCCTTCATGGCATACTGCGGGTATGAAAAAAGATCTGACCATTATCGGAGCCGGATTAAGCGGCATCTATGCGGCCTTCCTGCTTCAAAAAGAGTATCGCGTCACGATACTGGAGGCCAGGGATCGTCCGGGAGGACGTATCCATACCCTCGACGGACACGATATGGGCCCTTCATGGGTGTGGCAGCACCACACCCATATGTTAAACCTTATCGCCGATTTGAAACTGGAACTCTTTGCACAATACACCCAGGGTATGGCACTTTATGATCAAAACGGCACACCTCAGCATTTTATGCCTACGCCCCAGGCTCCCTCCGCACGACTCAAAGGGGGTATGGCTACCCTGATAGAACGCCTTATCGCATCTACGGAGAGTCTTAAGATCATCTACAGCTGCCAGGTCACTGCTATCTTACAGCAAGAAAAGCAGCTTCTTATACAGACAGCTGAAGGCAAAACGTTTCTCTCCGAAACCGCTGTCTTGGCACTTCCGCCAAAAGTGGCCGCCACTATCCGCTTTGAACCCCCGCTTCCGGATGAAAAGCTCCAAAAGATGCAATCTATACCGACCTGGATGGCCCATACCGCCAAGTGTGTCATTACTTTTAAACGCCCCTTTTGGAAAGCGTCGGGTCTGAGCGGATTTGTCTTTTCCAACCAGGGACCGCTTTTTGAGATCCATGACGCTTCTACGGACCAAGAGGCGGCGCTGTTTGGTTTTTTTCACTCCCGCACAGCTGCCGATAAAGAAGCTGTCATAGCTCAACTGGTACGGCTTTTGGGGCCCGAGGCCAAAGAGTTTCACAACTATTACTGCAGCGATTGGCGTACTGATCCCTATACCGCTGGTCCGGGTGACGGAAGCCCCCTAAGAGAACATCCCCAATACGGATACGAGTGTGACCATTTCGACACGCGGCTCTTTTGTATCGGGACAGAGAGCAGCTCCATAGAGGGAGGCTATTTGGAAGGAGCGCTTATCTCGGCAGCTGCATTGGCCCGGCGCATCCTTGAAAAGAGCTCTCTTTAAACACTCCCTTTAAGCCACATCATCTGATAAGGCTGCAGCGTCAGCTGGGGTGTCATATACTCCTGATGGGATGCCAGCAGATCATGAAGCGGGAACCTGACGCTTTCGGGAAGTGTACAGCTGACAACCTCATCCGAAAAGTTATGCACAGCAACGATACGCTGCCGGTTTTCGCGACAGATCTGTTCTACAACAAAGAGCCGCTCATTCAGATCAAAGAACTGAAACGACCCGAAGGGATTAAAAGCGGGTTCATTGATCCTGATCGAGATCAGGCGCTTGTAACTGTCCATCATCGTCTTGGCCAGACTCCCCTGGGAACCGAGTTGCTGCTCCAGCCAGTCGATATGGTAGCGTTCCCTGTTGATCGAACGGTTGATACCCGTATGCTTGACACCGTCATGATAGTTTCTCGATCCCACCAGAGAGTGAAAATAGATACCCGGGACACCCGGCATCGCCAGTACCGTAGCCTGGGAAAGCAGCATCCTTTTGACCCTGACGGCATCGCTTTCCAGCGGGTCTGTCAAGGCATCGATATAGCTGCAGTTAAGTTCATAGGGACTTTCGGTACCGTCAGCTTCAGCACGGTAGGAGACCAGTCCCCCATGCTCCTGGACCTTCTCTACCATATAATCGATCTCCTCATCGCTTAAGATCCCGTGCACAGGGCGCAATCCCACCCCGTCATGGCTGGCGGTAAAGTTAAAGAAACAGACCCTGTCGCTGGGAAGATGCAGTGTCTTGGCCCACCGGGTCAAGCTCCTGGTATCCCCGTGCAAAATAGAGTGGATCAAAAGCGGCGGCAGGGCAAAATTGTAGACCATCTGGGCCTCATCATCCCCGCTACCGAAGTAGGAGACATTCTCATGGTGGGGCACATTGGTCTCGGTAATGATGATAACTTCCGGAGCGACCTCGTGCAGCACCTCACGCATCAGCTGGATCAGTTCATGTGTTTGGGAGAGGTGCACACACTCGGTACTGAGCTCTTTCCAGATAAAGGCGATCGCATCGAAACGGATCAGTGTGGCACCCTTTTCGATATAGTAAAAAAGGGCATCCAAAACATTACGCAGCACCCGGTGGTTCTTATAATTCAGATCGACCTGGTCTTTGCTGAACGTCGTCCATATATGGTTGATCTTGCCGTTTTTATCGACAAACTCGCTCAACAGCGGTGTCGCCCGGGGACGTACGACCTGACTCAGATCGGTCGCAGGGTCCACATCGATAAAAAACTCTTTGAAGTAGGAGTCCCCGGCCAAAAAAGCCTTAAACCAGTCAGAGAACTGGGAGACATGGTTGATCACCCCGTCCACCATCAAACGGTAGTTGGCACTGATAGTATCGATCTCACGCCATGATCCCATATGCGGTGCTACGGCACTGTAGTTAACGACAGAAAATCCGCTGTCTGAAGATGAGGGGTAAAAGGGGAGGATATGCACTGAGTTGATCACCCCTTTAAGATGGCGCTCCATAAACTCATACAGGGTCTCCAAGGAGGCGACATGGTCCTTGTTGACCTGATCCCCGTAGGTTATGAGAATCACATCCTTTTCGCTCATGTGATAGGGTGAGGAAGTAATACGCTGTTTATACTTAAAGATGAGATCGATCATCGAGTCGACGACGCGTTCGGCGATCTCCGGAGGGTAAAGCTTATGAATACGCTGGTTTATCGTATGTTCGGGATCCGAAATATGGGGCATCAATTATCCTTTGCAACACATTCGGCGAACTTGTCCGAAAAATCGGGAAGTACCGAACGCACGGTGATCCACGGTGAGAGCGGCGGCTGTCCCATGGGATCTTGGTTATACGCTTGCGCGGCCTCTTTGATCGCCTCTTCAAAAGCCATGACTGCCTGCATCTCCGTTTCCCGATTATACTCCAAATTATTCATTTTACTCAAGGCGTTATATTTGGAGATCTCAAAACGCGACTCCTGGTAGTAGGTCGCTTTGAGCGTTTTAAAGGCCGCTTCTGAGAAGATGACCCCTTCATGGGCCATCACACGAAATAGCGTCTTGGCGATATCACACGCCATCTTATAGACCCCTCCTCCCGAATCATGCGATCCCAGCTCCTGATGTTTGTGCTCATAGGTTTCCATGATCTCCGTCTGGCAGATACGTTTGTTCGAGGTACTTTTATAGACTTCGCTCAGTGTCGAGACTTCTAGCCCCCATGAGGGAGAAATAGCTATACCGCGTCCCAGGGAACGGATAAATGCAAACTCCCCCGAAAGCGCATAGCGAAAACTCTCCATATACTCCAAGTATCGGCTGTTTCCAAAGACCTTGCCCAAGGAGTGGACCAAGGGAGAGTAAAAAAGGCGGGTGACACGGCCATGCAGCTTATGGGTCACACGGGAATAAAAACCCTTATTAAACTCAAAATCGAGTGCCGGATGGACGATCGGTAAAAAGAGGCGCGCCGGGATCTCCCGCGTATAGTTGACGATGTCGCAGTCATGCAGGGCAAAAGCATAAGCATCCTGATCCGTCAGACCGTACCCGATCATCGTCCAGACGTTACGACCTTTCCCCGGCATATCCAGTCCCGGAAAGCCCGCCTCCGTGAGCTCTTTATAAAGCTTTTGGATACGCGGACCGTCATTCCATAAGACATCCACCTGACAAGGCAGTACCGACATCAGCTTTTTGACCTCTTCGAACTGCTCTTTCGTCGCACGGTCCAACCCCAGGATGATCTTATAAAGGTACTTTGCATCTTTAAGCTCTTCGATGATCTTTTTCATTGCCGGTGTCTCAAACTCTGAGTAGAGTGCCGGTAACAAAAGTACCATATGCCGCCTTTTGGAGTACTCTAAAAGCTCTTCTTCCAGATCTTCCAGGCTGCGTTCACCCAGTTTTTGCAGTGTCGTCACTACGCCGTTTTGAAAAAAGTCAGCCATCATCTTCTCCTTGGTTGTGGTGGGGCTCGATAAGCAGCATCACGATATCGAGCAGGTTATTATGGGTCGGTCCCGGTTCGATCAGTTCACCGGTCTGTTCAAAAAAAGCATTGGAGTCAAAAACTTCCTGAAAATAGTAGGGGTTCAGACTCAGTTCCCGTGCTGTCATCAGACTGTGTTCGTCAATCATCGCACCGGCGGCACTGCTGTTGCCGTCGATACCGTCTGTGGCGGCGCTTAAGAGGGTAAACCCGTTTTTCTCTTTAAAACGCTCTATCATCTCCAGTACCAGATGTTGGTTGCGTCCCCCTTTGCCGTGTCCCGTCACATGCACGGTAGCCTCACCGCCCATGATAAAACAGTGGTGCTGGGACTGCGGTACGGACCCCAAACGCACCAGCCGGTCACACACGGTACGCACATCACCGCTGTAAGACTCTTTGACCAGTGTCGTTGCGACACCTTTGCTTTGAAGGATCTCACAAGCTTTATGCAAAACGATGCTATTTGAACCCAGTAGATAGTGGGGAATCTCTCGAGGCTTGCTTTCACTCTCCGACTCTGAACAGCTTTGCAAAAAGCGGCGTACCGGCTCAGGCATCTTCTCCCAGATCGCATAGGTTTTAAGCATCTCTACGGCCTGCATGGGCGTCGTATCATCCGGGTAAAAGGGTCCCGAACCGATCACCGAGAAGTTATTGTCAATCACGTCCGAAAGCAGCAGGACGATTCCCTGTGCCTTGGATGCGGATGCCAGTTTCCCCCCTTTGACCCGTGAAAGCTTTTTACGCACGGCATTGATCGCCTCTATGGGCATACCCCCTTCAAGCATCAAAGAGGTC
>JBFEYF010000141.1:0-5596 GCA_041562295.1 Sulfurimonadaceae bacterium | reverse complement strand
TCAAAGTCTGACGGGAATGCCGTTATCATGAAGGTAGTGCTTGAGCTCCATGATGTCGATCTCTTTAAAATGGAAGATCGAAGCCGCAAGTGCCGCATCGGCACCACCTTTGGTAAAGGCATCCTTGATATGCTCCATCGTTCCGGCGCCGCCTGAAGCGATGACGGGGACATTGACCAGGCTGGAGATCTTGGAGGTGATCTCCAGGTCAAATCCCGCTTTGGTTCCGTCGGCATCCATGGAGGTAAGCAAAATCTCGCCTGCACCGCGGTCTACGACCTCTTTGGCCCATTCGACTGCATCCAGCCCCGTATCGACACGTCCGCCGTTGAGGTAGACATTCCAACGGTCTCCCGTTTTTTTCACATCGATAGCGGTAACGATACATTGGGAACCGAACCGCTTGGCACCCTCGTCGATAAGCTCGGGGCGCTTGATGGCGGCAGAGTTGACCGATACTTTGTCACATCCGACATTTAAAAGGGCATAGATATCTTCGAGTTTGCGGATACCCCCTCCGACAGTCAGCGGGATAAAAATCTGTTGCGCTACCTTTTTGACCACATCTACAATCGTATCACGCCCTTCATGGCTGGCTCCGATATCCAAAAAAGTGATCTCGTCAGCCCCCTCTTCGTTATAACGTTTGGCTACTTCCACAGGATCGCCAGCATCCCGCAGACCTACGAAGTTGACACCTTTGACGACACGACCGTCTTTTACATCCAGGCAGGGGATGATACGTTTGGCAAAGTGATTGGTCATAGAAGATCTCCATCATTGTAGTAGCGATATTTTAATCAAGCTATACTTTGGTCAAGGTTACTTTGTGAAAACATTATTAAAGAAATTTTTCTAAAGTACGATCTTTCATAACAGTTTATGCTAAATTCCGACAGAAATGGATTTGATATGGAAAAGAAAAGTATGAAAGAGAAGCTGATCGAAGGATACGAGAAACTCTCTTGGGAGACCAAAAAGATTATTTTCGGTGGTGTTATTACCGTATTGGGTGTAGGCATGTTTATCGACATGATGATGGAACCGGATACGCCTAAAAAGAGCCCCAAAGTGGTACAACCGATGAAACAGCAGCCGGTTATCAAAGAAGATACCGCGCAAGAGAGAAATGAGCCGCTGCTGCCGCCTGAGTATCTTGCCCAGGAAGAGGAACAAAAAGAGCAGGTCCAGGAGTCGGAAGTGACACCGGTGACAGAGCCGGCGGTGGTCACGACACAATACCGCGAACATATTGTCCAGAAAAAAGAGAGTCTGTACTCGATCGCCAAAGATACCTACGGCGATTCTCACTACTGGGTGCTTATCTATGAACATAACAAAGCGAAGATCAAAGATCCCGACAAGATCTATGCGGGGCAGAAACTTGAGATCCCTTATCGTAATGACGGCAATCTCTCCTGGGATACGGCAAAGCTGGTGGATAGCTATATAGAGGTCTATAAAATCTACAGAAAGAACGAGAAGCTCTCAGAGGTTTACTGGATGCTTTTTACCGCGGTCAAAAGAATCGACCCGGAGCTTTTGGACTATTATAAAGGTGAGATCAAAAAGTTTGACAGAGATTTTGCCCGCGGACTGGTCATGAAAGATCGCAGCGCAGATAACAGGGTAAATTCCGTTACAACAGTAAGGGCCTATACATAAATTTTAATTATTATTTTTAATATTTGTTCTCTTCTGTTTAAGTTATAATCGATGAGTTATAGCAAAGGATAGGAGATGTCACATCCAGACTATAAAGAGCTTATTGAAAATATCAGCGACTGGATTTGGGAAGTTGATGCCGACGGCGTCTATACCTATTGCAGTCCCAAAGTCGAAGAGTTTTTGGGATACAAAGCCGAAGAAGTGATAGGCAAAAGAGCGTTTGATTTTATGTCTGATGCCGAGGCCCAGAGGGTGGGTGCCATTTTTGGACAGATCCTGCTTAAACAGGAGAGCTTTAGCCAGCTGGAAAATACCAATTTTCATAAAGAGGGGCATGAAGTCATTCTGGAAACAAGCGGTATCCCTCTGTTTGATGAAAACGGGACACTTAAGGGTTACCGGGGGATAGACCGTGATATTACGGCTGCAAGAAAAAAGCAGTTAGAAGATGAACAGAAGTGGCTGAGTGAGGTTGAAAAAAACCGTAAGCAGGAGGCGATGCTTTTGCAGCAGTCGCGATTGTCCCAGATGGGCGAGATGCTCTCCCTGATCGCCCATCAGTGGCGGCAGCCCCTATCTGCGATCACATCTTCACTCATAGCGATGAAAATGGAACTGCTTTTAGAGAAGAATCCGCCTGCATCGATGATCGAAAAGATCGACAAGATAGAATCCTATGCCACATTTCTTTCAGAGACCATTACAACCTTTCGAAATTTCTTTAAAGTGACACAAAAGCCTGAGAGCTTTATGCTGGAGGAGATCATCACGATGTCGACGGATATTATCCGGGACTCTGTTGAGAATAACGGTATAGCGTTTAACGTCTCTATAGAAAATGATGTCCGTGTCACTTCCTATAAAAATGAACTGAGCCAGGTGATTTTAAACCTGCTGAAAAATGCGGTGGATGCGCTGATCATGAACGGGGTGGCGTCTCCCCGGCTGACACTGTGTGCACACGCCGCCAAGAAAAAGGCTTATATCAGTGTGGAAGATAATGCGGGAGGCATACCCCCTCAGGTGATACCAAAGATCTTTGAACCCTACTATTCCACAAAAGAGAGTAACGGTACCGGGTTGGGATTGTACCTTTCCAAGATGATCGTCGAAGAGCACTGCAAAGGAGAGCTGACCGTTGAGAGCAACTATCTGTACGGCAGCAAGTTTACGATCGCGCTGGGACGGTAGCGTAGCGGCGGTATACGATGGAACTTTTTACCTACCTTAGGTAAAAGAGAAAGAGGTTTTTAGATCAGTTTATAGTTGAGCTCAAGTTCGATATTAAGAGGCAAGAGGGTGTGCACTTTTTGAGGGATCTCTAGCGGGCACGCTTTGATCACGGCATCTTTGGCATACTCTTTGAAAATGGATACCCCTTCAACCGAGGTGATCATGATCTTCCCCTCTTTGGTGATGACAAACTTCACGGCGACACTCCCTTCGATCTCTCTAAGGCGTGCACGGCGCGGATAGATCTTATTGGCATCGATCTTCTCTCTAAGCTGTGAGAGAAAACGGTTCTTTTCCGCTTCGACCATCTCCATCTGATATTTCCGGGCTTGCTGTGCCGCCGCAAGCTGTTGTTGTGCAGTCTCTTCGGATTCACGCTTTGTAACTTCGGCCTGCTTGGGTGCAGGTTCTGCTTTGGCCATCTCTTTGGCTACAGGCTCTTCGGGTATGACTTTTTTCGGTGTTTTTTTAAGAGAATCGTCGACTTTGACAACTTTTCTTTCAGTTTTTTGACTTTTTTTTACTTTTTTGGCAATTTTTTTGACTTTTTTCTCTTTTTTTGCAACGCTCTTTTTTTCTACTTTGATGATCTTGTAGTGGACGGCCAAAGGGGCTGCAGATTTTTGGATCTGCTCTTCACCGATCAGGGAAACAGGATTGAAAAAGATAGAGAGGATGATACCGGCATAAAAGAGTCCGGCAATCGAAAAGGCCTTCAGGTCCCTTGACATCATTGTCTCATACCTTTGTGCTGGTCTCCGTGATGCGTCTGCACGGAAGCGGCATGGTGGTGACGCTGTTTCATACCGTAGGTTTTAAAGACATAGATCTTATAGATATTCAGACCCAGATAAAAGGTGATTAATGAGCTTGCAAAGATAAAAGCGAGAGCTTTTTTCAAGCGGCTGGCATCAAAAAAACTTAACCGTTTACCCAAGATCAGCACTCCCCAGATGACCGCGATATAGGGGATGAGGTTAAAAACAGCCAGCCAGGCGTCTTTGCGCGTTGCCAGGTTGTGTACCGTGTCTACGTCCAGACCGAATCCGTAGATAAAACCGTTGGCGATATCGGCATAGGTGTGGGTAAAGAAGCTGTGCAGCAGGTGGGACAATCCTCCGATGATAAATAGCGGTGCGAAAGCGTACCCCAGTGTATAGAAGGTCTTTTTAAATTCCGCATCCAAAAGCTTCGCTGCGGCAAACATCCCCGCATAGACGATAGCGATCGAAAAGAGTGTCGCGTAGATAAAGGCAAAGAGCCCCACACTGTCCAGCGTTCCGAAATCGATAAAACGTTCGAAGTAGGCGGCAGTTTGCGTCCAGATCATGCTGTCGGCCAGGGCACTGCGGTTGAGTGCATGGTGGAAGTTCATCGTAATCGGGATCGCTGCCGTGATCAAAATAAAGGCCCACACCTCGATCTTTTTGGTATTAAACTTCTTAAAAAGCGAGAAGGAGGGTTTGGTGAATTTAAAACGAACCGCTTCACAGGAAGTCGCGCAGTCCATACAGAGTGTACAATCCCCCATGGAGGCTTTCCCGTCAAAGCTGAAGGGCTTGAGGTTATAGTGGCAGGCCGAAGCGCATTCGAACGTCTTACAGGATTGGCAATCCTCTTTATAGGTAGAAAGCCATGTGGGAGCGATACGGCCAAACGCCTGCATCAAGCCGCCGATGGGACAGATGGACTTACAGTAGCTCATATCTTTATAGACGTAATAGGTGATAAAAGCCAAAAGCGTCAGTACGGTAAAGAAAACGGCGGTAGCCAAAGGGGTCTTGTAAAAGCCGGGTGCAATGTAGTAGACGGCCCACCAGCCGAAAAAAAGCAGAAAAAGTCCGATAAAAGGGTTTTGCATCCATTTGGGCATCTTCTTTTTCAAGCCCCGGCGGGTGATATATTTACCCAAAAAAGCGTGGGGGCAGATACCGCAAAAGATACGCCCCATCGAAGCGAGAGTCACGACGATAAAGAGTGACCAGAAAAGTCCCCAAAAAAGGTTGCGTGTAAAGGTGTTTTCTGTGGTGTTGTCGGTAAAGCCCAGATAGACCCCGTAGATAAAAAGTGCCAGTACGATAAGACGTACGCCCAGAATAAAGCGGGGGTTTTTAAAAACGGTTTTAAGAAGAGGGATACCGTATATATCGCTGCGGTTCCGTTTTTTAGACTCTATCATAACAACCTCTACTATTTTATAGTAGCAGTATAAAAAAAGGAGTGTTAATTTTGTGTTAATTGTAGTAGAGTGATTAGCTTAAAAGGTTAAAATATAAATAAGAAAAGAAGATAAAAACGGGATATAAAAAGGGGAAACAAGGGTTCTGGAACCTCTATGCTAAAAGGGAGTAAGCAAGTCGAAGAGGAAAATGCGATACAGCTAAACCTCTTTTTTAGCTTCACTTTGTTATAATCGCGAAATAGTTTACAGAGGAAAAACGTATGACGACAAAATATATATTCGTTACCGGCGGGGTATTGAGTTCTTTAGGCAAAGGTATTACGGCTGCAAGTATTGCAACCTTGTTAAAGCACTCCGGGAAGAATGTCGGGATGCTAAAAATCGATCCCTACATCAATGTTGACCCCGGTACGATGTCCCCTTTGGAACATGGTGAGGTTTTTGTAACCGAAGACGGTGCCGAAACTGACCTGGACCTGGGGAACTATGAGCGTTTTCTCGACATGTCGTTTT
>JBFEYF010000140.1:0-5647 GCA_041562295.1 Sulfurimonadaceae bacterium | reverse complement strand
ATACATGAAGCTGCCTGTTAAAATAGTCAAGCTGCTCTGATAAAAAGTTTTTTTCGAAACTGTTAACCTGCTTTTTCTTCTTTAACATCTTTCAATACCTGTATCTACTTATCTGATTACATAGTATCACATTTATCAAAATTGAAACTAATGCAGATTATGGCGATGAAATCTATTCTGTGGTTATGATATCTGTCTGTTAAAAATATTTTGGGAAAATTAAAAGTTGAAGGAAAATGGTGCGCCCGAAGAGATTCGAACTCCTGACCGCTGGTACCGCAAACCAGTGCTCTATCCAGCTGAGCTACGGACGCACATCTCATTTAAGAGGCTGAAATTATACCATATTTTTTTTAAATTGCAAGGGGTTTTATCGCAAATCTGCCAATTTTAGTGCAAACTCCACTTCAGGCTTGCTGATACGCAACTCTTTGGCGATCATTTCGATATCTTTTCCCTCTTTATATAGCTGAAAAATCTTCTGGTCATCTGCCCCGCCGACAGCCGTTCTCACCTTGGAGACCTCTTTGAGGTTGCCTTCCAGACGGATGATACGCCCGGCGAACTCTTCGTTAAAGGCATGCATCTCCTGCTGGATCTGCATAATCGACTGGTTGACCGCTATCAGTTTATCCGTGACATTGATATCGATCAGGGTTTCCAGCTCCGCATGGCTTACCCCCTCTTTGGCTTCCTGTAACAGCCTGATCTTCTCGTTGATCCGCATCTCGCTTTCATACATCTGGCGGGTCAACTCTCCCACCGATTTTGCCAGGACATGGATCTTTTTACTGCTGTCTTTATCCCGGCTGTAGTTGTACAAAAACTGCAGCAGTATGAAAAAAGCCAAAGCATAGACAGCGTACTCCATATACTCCTGAGGTATGGTCATGATCTCCCCTTTAAATCACGGATCATTATCCGTTCGCGAGCTGTAACATAGGCATTCCACTCGGTGATATCCCGTTCATGCATACGCATGATCTTAGCCTCGGTAGGCGATAACGCTTCAAAAAAGATCGCGACATCCCGTTGGGGATAGACCGGCATCTCCATACGGCCGTAATAGCGGCTGCCGCTTTGCATCATCGGCCGGTCCAGCTGGAAATGTTCAAACCCGATCGCGTTGATATGCTCATCTTGGTCCAGATCAACTCTTTTGGGCTTTTCGTTTTTGATCAGCTGCTCCAGCTTGTCGATTTTGCGGTGCATCTCCACCATCAGTTGCAACAGTACCTTATCGGTCTCCTGGGTATCCCCCTTGGCTTTGGCCAGCTTAAGCCACTGTCCGATCGCATCATCATCGGCTCCGCTTAAAAGCTGGTATTCCCGTTCAAAGAGCTCATCGGTTTGTGCCACTTCGGAAAATAGTATCGATATCGGAGCGGGAACCAGACGCAGACTCATGAGACCAGCCTATCCAAAATGATCAGACCCAAAAAGATGATCCCCAGGTAGCCGTTGACCGTAAAAAAGGCACGGTTGATCTGGCGGAAATCTTCTCGTACCAGTCTGTGTTCGTAAAAGAGCATCCCTCCGGCAAAGACAACTGCCGCAAAGCCGAAAAACCCCACACCCGCATAAAGTGCAAAAAGCAGCCAAAAAGCCACGGTCAAAATATGAAACGACTCCGCGATCAACAACGCTTTGGAAGCCCCGAATCGTGAAGGAACCGAAAAGAGCCCCAGTTTTTTGTCAAACTCCATATCCTGAAGCGAATAGAGGATATCAAATCCTGCCACCCAAAACATCACCCCTATGGCTAAAACGATCGACCAGCCGGGGATCGACTCCAACACCGCCACGGCACCCGCCATAGGTGCCAAAGCCAAAGAGAGTCCCAAAATAAGGTGTGCGGACTCAGAAAAACGTTTAAAATAGGAGTAGGCAGCCAAGATCACCAGGATAGGAAAAGAGAGGAGAAAAGCGAGGCTGTTAATAAAGTAGGCTACCGCTACAAAGGCGACGGCATTACCGGTCATAAAGTAAAATACCTCATCCTTGGAGATACGGCCGTCGACACTGGGACGGCTTTGGGTACGCGCATTTTGGGCATCGATATCGATATCGACATAACGGTTAAAAGCCATGGCAAAATTGCGGGCGGTAAAAGCGGCCAGAGCACCCAGGAAGAAAAGCTTCCAACCGAACCACCCGTCAGCCGCGACAATCATCGCAATAAATATAAAGGGAAAAGAGAAGATGGAGTGCCCCATCATCACCAGCTCATTAAAGTTTCTTAACTTTTCTCTCACAACGACTCCAAGGTACTTATTAGAGAGAATTTTATTATAACTTTTCTATATAGGGATTAAAAGTGCCCTGAACTTTATAAATTTCTCGGTTTTTGATCCGTTCCCATGAAGAAGGGGGGTATTTTTTATGCCACCGTGTAAAGAGTGCCTCTTCCTCACCGTTTAGCTCAAGACCGTAACGGTTGCGTAAATAGAGATAACTGCGCGCAATCTCACCTTTATGGGCTATATCACCCCATGACTCTCCGGGTATCACCTCCGTACCCTCATAAGCACCTGCTTCGGGAAGGGTTATAAAGAAACGTTCAAAACGACGCTCTTTCGTTCCCTGCATAACAGGAATGATGTTAAACATATCACTTGACATCATCTTAAACTTCTCGGATCGTTTACGACAGCAGCGCGCTCCCGAGAAGAGACGCTTTTTGTAAATGGAGCGGCACACTTTTTCTCTCATGCACTCCATGCCCCGTCCCATGACATGCTCTGGAACCAGATGCATCCACACGATATCCCTTTGCTCCTCACTATACTTATAGGGGGAGCGGCGCTCGCTGACATAACTGATGACGGGACAGCTGTAGGGGTTAAATATATAAGATGCCCCGCTAAGCGGCAGTTTTTTATGTTTCGCATAGATTTTAATAAGGGCTGATTCCGATGCGCTAAAAGAGATAAAAGGCTCATACCCTTTGGCCGTCACGACCGATAGGAGAAGCAGTGTCAGGAAGAGGATCTTTTTCACAGTTTATACCGCACACCCAGACCGACAAGCCAAAACTCTTTGATGCTGGTCAACTCAAAAACGAACTTGTATTTATCTGTTTTAAGTTTTCTGACAAGCCCTACACCGTAAACCAAATCAAAATCGTTGCTCTCATTAGCGTAACCGACACCCGCTTTCATCGTAAAAGTGTTGGTCTCGTTGATTGGCTTCTCATACCCGGCATATCCCGATACAACCATATAGTCCAGATCCGGTTTGTTTACCGATGAGCTTTTCATAGCCCTAAAAGTATAAAGCAGGTCACCTTGAATATAAAACCCCGGATACTGCTCCCACTTTTGCGGCATCGGTCTTATAACCGAACCGACAAACCCGTATCCATAGTTGTCATACCCGCTTTGGGACTCAATCCCAAAAAGAGTATTGTATACGAGCGTACTTTTTTCTGTCAGCAACGGAGATTTTTTTTTTGCCTCTTCTTCTTCGATTCGGGTTTCCCGCTTGGATCGACGGCTATCTTTCTCCCCTTCAGCTTCTTTGGCATCCAGGCTGTAGCTGTTGGTCCGCTCTTCGGTAATAAACATCTTGGAAAGATCAATCTTCGCTGACCATCCGTAAGCGCATAACAGCATTAACAGCAACAGAGAACGTACTGGATTCAATTAGGCTCCTTTTAGGGCTTGATAGGCTTCTTGCACCATCTGAAATTTACGTGTATAGGCACCTATTTGCGCTTCATCATTCAGATGGACGATACGGTCGGGGTGGTACGCTTTGACCAATTTTTTATAGGAACTTTTCAGTTCATCGGCCGTAGCATTGGCATCACACCCCAGAATCGCATAATAGTGGTGTGAAACTTTTCGGTTTGCCGATTTGCCGCATTCAAACATCTTGCGAAGAAAATCTTCGTCGTAGTGGTACTTGACCCGCCGAGAAAAGATATGATTACGGTTCAGGCTCCGTTCCAAAATCCCCTTGGACTCCAGGCTGTCAAGTACAAAGACCATCTCCCTTTCCGATACCGCCTCAAAATGCTGGGAGAGTTTTGACTGCATATAGACAAAAAACCAGGGATCCGCACGATTGAGTGTCATACTGATACGGTGCCCCTCCAGCGCTTTGAGCGTTACATCCAGGTTCTTCATCCGCAGTTTCGTGTCACTCATCTCGATCTTCACCGGGTAGTGGATACAGCAGAGGATCGCTTTAATGAAAAAGGTCGAATCCAGAGATTCCGTATCGGCATAAAGTTCACACGCTTTTGTCAGGAATTCCCGTTTTTGTTCTTCCTGGGCCTCGTTGTGATAGATAATCACCGAATGGGAAAGAAAAAGCAGCTCCTCTTTGTAGTTTTTAATAAAGCTGCTCATCCACTCCAGTTCCAGACTTTCGCGCGATGTTCGTATGACAATGATATTGGACTGTAGTGTTATATCCATCACAATGATCCTACTCGATACCTTGTTGAATTTTGAAGGTGTTGAGCAACTTTAGTTCCATTTGGCGCTTACGGAGCAAATTTTATGCTTCCGGGTTAAAGGTTTCAGTTAAGTCTTTGTTTACGCTTTTAGTGTACACTTCTTATAAAGACACATAATTAAGGAGAGAACATGAACTATCTTCGTCTATTCAAGCTTTGGGGTACAGCACTGCTTTTAAGCGGTTCAGCCCTGCTGGCCTGTCCGGGCGGTTGCGCACAGTACACCAAAGGGTATTGTAACGGGCCTCAAGGATATCCCCAAAAGATCTGTAACAAAACAACCAAACCAGGTATGTACGGCCCCGGTATGGGCAAAGGAATCCATGCTGCGAAGCACTCCAAGCAACGCGGCTACTTTATACGCAGCATCAAATATGCGTTAAGCCACCTGGGATTGAGTCAGGGGGAGTGGAACGATGTCAAAATTGCGATGAGAAGCTACTATAAAGATATCAAGGGACTTCGTGCCATGACCCCTTTGGAGAGTCTGCAAAACGGAAAGTTTGATAAAAAACTGTTCCTCTCCAAACACCCGATGCATCAAAAGATGCTTGCTCAGGCAGAACTGCTTGAGACGATCTTTTTGATCCTTAACGCAGAGCAGAGAAAACGTTTTGTGATGCTGGTAGGCGCGGATCAGCACTTTATCAGAATCCGGGAAGAGCAATCCCCTGACTGTAAGAACTTTCCCGGCTGCCACAATCCCCAAAGGATGTGCAACTAACGCTGTGCCAGTTCCCTGGCGGCGGTATAGCCGCTGCTAAAGGCCCACTGAAAGTTATACCCTCCCAGTTCACCCGTCACATCAAGCACTTCACCCGCAAAAAAAAGCCCCTTTTGAAGTCGGCTCTCCATCGTCTCATGATCGATAGCATCCGTCAGGATACCCCCGCGTGTCGCCTCGGCTCGGGCCAGTCCGAAATTGCCCGCCGGGGCAAAATGGTAGGACTTTATCAAAGAGAGCCGTTCCCGCTCTTGGGGTGTCATTGCACCCGCCGCTTTATCCTCGATATCCAGACTCTCCAAAAAGGCTTTGACAAACCGCTTGGGCAGCGGTATCTGGGATGAAAGCGCTTTTTTCCTATCTTTAAGAAGGTTTTTCAGCTTGTAATCGGGTAAAAAGTCGATGATAACCGAAGCACGCCGCCAATAAAGTGAAGCGGATAAAACCGCCGGCCCGCT